>CAYVSR010000118.1:0-7828 GCA_964453125.1 uncultured Phycisphaeraceae bacterium
GCTCGAGTTCGTCGATGACCTGCATGGCGCGGACCTTGGGGGCGCCGGAGATGGTGCCGGCGGGGAGGGCGGCGCGGAGGGCGTCCCAGCAGTCGAGGCCGTCGCGCAGGCGCCCGGTGACGGTCGAGGAGATGTGCATGACGTGCGAGTAGCGCTCGATGCGCATGAGCGCCTCGAGGGCCACCGAGCCGGGGCGCGAGACGCGCCCCACGTCGTTGCGCCCGAGGTCCACCAGCATGATGTGCTCCGCGCGCTCCTTCTCGTCGGCGAGGAGTTCGCGCTCGAGACGGGCGTCTTCGTCGGGCGTGGCGCCGCGCTTGCGCGTTCCGGCGAGCGGCCGGTTTGTCACCACAAGGTCGCCGGTGAGGCTCTCGCGGCGCACGCGGCAGAGGATCTCGGGCGAGGACCCCGCGAGGATGCACCCCTCGGCCTGGAGGTAGACCATGTACGGGCTGGGGTTCACGGCGCGGAGGGCGCGGTAGACGTCGAACGGGTCGGCGTTCGAGCGGCGTTCGAAGCGCTGGCCCAGCACGACCTGGAAGACGTCGCCCGCGCCGATGTACTCCTTCGCGCGGGCGACCATGCGGGCGTGCTCGTCGCGCGAGGTGTTCGAGGCGTGCGTGACGGGGTGGGCGCGCACCCGCGTGGGAAGGCGGCCGGCGGTGAAGTGCGCGGCCTGCGCGGGGTCGTACGTCTGCAATCGGTCCACCACGCGCTCGATGGCGGCGAGCGCGTCTTCGTACGCGAGCGCGGCGGCGGCGGCGACCTGCGCGTCGTCGCGGAAGCGGGGCTCGGCGCCGGGCGGGGCGACATCGGCCAGTCGCACCACGTGCATCACGCGCTCGGCGTGGTCGAAGACCACGGCGCCGGGGTAGTACGCGAAGTGCAGGTCCGGCAGACCGCGGTCGTCGGTCGGGGCGCGATCGAAGCCGAGCTTGCCCGGCTCGGCGTAGCGCGCGGCGTCGTATGCGGCGTAGCCGAACCAGCCGCCCAGCGCGCACGAGGGAAGCGCCGCGCCGGTGCGCTCGGGCGGGCGGACGAACAGGATCTCGTCGTTCATCCGCTTGAGGGCGGCGATGGGGTCGGCGTCGCGCCATCCGTGCGGCGGGCTCGCGGAGGGGGCGCCGGCGCCGGTCGCGAATGCGCTGGCGCGCATGAGGCCGGCGCGCGCGGTGACGCCGAGCGAGGGCTGGGCGCCCATGATGGAGTATCGCCCCTGGCGTTCGCCGTTCTCGACCGACTCGAGCAGGAAGGAAGGCGCCGTGCGCTCGTCGGCCGCGACGAGCCGGCGGTAGGCGACGACGGGCGTCAGCTGGTCGCTCAGCAGGCGCACCGCGACGGGGATGACGATGCGCCTGGGCGCGGGGGCGCCGCCGCGCTGCGCCCGGGCGAGGCGCGAGGCGCCCTCGATCGCGAGCGCGACGAACTCGTCTCGTGTCAGTGAGGGCATGGCTCGCCCCGAACGGCGGGGGCCCGGGTCATTCCTGCGGCGCCGCGGCCTCGCCGGATTCGTAGGCCTTGAGCGTCTTCTCCATCTCGGGCTTCTGGCGCGAGTCGGCGAGCTCGATGGCCTTCTTCTGGGTCTCGATCGCCTTGTCCTTCTCGCCGTGCATCGAATAGACCTTGGCGAGCGTGTCGAGCACGATGGCGTTCTTGCCCTCGGAGACCTCGTCGGCGCGCTGGGCGGCGCGGAGTGCGAGGGGCAGGTCACGGCGCGGGAGGCCGGGGGCGTCGACGATGAACCACGCCACCTCGTTGAGCGCCATGAAGTCGTCCTTCAGGTGCGTGCCCACGGCGTTGGAGAGGTACGCGTAGCCCTCGTCCACCTGACCGAGTTCGAAGATCATCACCTGCGCCTTGGTGAGCGAGAGCGCCGCGGCGTTGAAGCCGATGTCGATCACCTGCTGCACCTTCTCGAGCGCTTCCTTCCACTTGCCCTCGCCGGCGAGTGCGTTGGCCTGGAGCAGAATCGGCGCGGCCTTCTCCTCGAGCGCGGCGTTCTTGGCGGCCTTCTCGGCGGCGGCCTTGACGTCGTAGGTCCCCGCGACGATCTGGTCGAGCGCCTGGTCCATGCCCGCCTGCGGGTGGCCGACCCACGCGAGCATGCCCTCGCGGTCCACGATCATCACCGTGGGGATGCCCTGCGAGCGCGTCGCCTGCATGAAGGAGAGATTCAGCGCGTCGTCCACGTCCTCGCAGATGCGGTACGACATGCCCTCGCCCTGGTCCTTCACGAACTGCGCCGTCGGCTGCATGTCCGGCGAGGGCCACACGGCGACGCCGATCACGTTGACGCCCTTGGGCGTGAGCGACTTGTGCGCCTCGTTCATGTGCGGGATGGAGGCCACGCACGGGCCGCACCACGTGGCCCAGAAGTCGAGCACGTAGATCTGCCCCTTCTCCCACGCGGGCACGGGCTCGCCCTGCAGCCAGTTGGCCTTCGCGAGAGTCGGCGCCTTGTCGCCGACCTTGAGCGTCGGGCCCTTGGGCGCGGCGGCGGGCTCAGCCCCCTGAGCCGCAGCGGGGGCGGGAGTCGCGGGCTGGGCGGGGGCCTGGGCGTTCGCCGCGAGGCCCGTTGTGAGCATCAGAGAGCCCGCCACCAACGCCAGCCGGTTCCGCATCGACATTGCACGCCTTTCGGTTCGAGGAAGGTGCGCGCCGAAGGGGCCGGTGCGCGGGGGAATGCCATCTTACACCTTTGATTCCCGCCAGCCGCGCGGGTTCCGCGCCCTACACTTGGGGGAGCCCATGAGCGCAGCGGAACGGACCAACTGGGGCATGCTGGGGTGCCTGGCGATCAGCGCGGCGGCGCACACTGGCGTCGCGGTGGCGACGCTGCGCGTGGCCTCGGGTTGGGCGGGCCCGGGCGAGCACGCCGGCTCGAACACGGGCCTGACGCTGGAGCGCGAGACGCTCGTCTCGCTGCCGATGCCGGCCGTCACCCCCCCACCGCCGCCGCCGCCGGCTGTCGAAGAACCCGCGCCCTTGCCCGAACCGAAAGCGCCCGAGCCGCCGGAGATCGCGCTGGGGCGCGACGACTCGGACGTGGAGAGCGCGACGTGGATCGGCGCGGCGCCGCGGGACGCGAAGGAAGCGTCCGGCCGGCGCTCGAGCATCGACCAGGGCGCGTACGCGCTGCCCGCGGGCGAGTTGGAGCCATCGCCCGCGACGCCGGCCTCTGAAGGCGCGCCGGGCGATGCCGCATCGCGCCCCGGCGCGGAGGACCTTTCGCTCGTGCCCGCGCAGCCCAAGACGGAGCAGGCGGCGCCGCAGGTCGAGACGCCCACGCCGCCCGACAGCGCGAAGGCCGAGACCGAAGCGAAACCCGAGGCGAGCAAGCCCTCCGACGACACCGCGCCGACAGCGAAGGCCGCCGCGGCGCCGCAGGCGCAGGCGATGTTCGGGCAGGACCCGAAAGCGAAGGACGACAAGACGGAGCCCGCGAAGACGCCCGCCGAATTGCTGCAGCAGGCGCAGCGCCTGATCAACGAAGCGACGGCGCTGATCGCGACGAAAGACGGCGACAGCGATCCGCGCCCTATGGAGGGCGCGCCCGACACCGAGCCGACCATCGAGCCCAAGCCCGACGCGAAGGACGAGAAGGACCAGGAACTCGTCGAAGAAGCGCCCGAGCGCACCGAGCGCCAACGCGAGGGGCTCGGCGATTCACCGCTCGATGAGCCCGAGGGCGCGGCGATCGCGAAGGAACGCGCCACGGCGCCCGCGCTCACACGCGAAGCGGAGCCCACGCTCGAACTCTCGACCATCGAGGACGCGCCGAAGGACCCCACCCCCACCGACGCCACGGTCGATGCCGACTCGCCCGCATCGCCCGACGGGCCGGCGATCCCCGCGGGGCGCCAGGCGTCTCCGGGGAGCGACCCGATCCCCGTCGGTGTCGTGCCGGATTCGACGAGCGGCGAGACGTCCGACCGCGAGTCGATCGCCGCGGCGATCAAGGAAGCGATCAAGGTGGAACCGGGTCAGCCCGTGGCGGGCAAGGGGCTGACGGTGAAAACGGTGCGCCCGAGGTGGTCGCACTTCACCCTGATCACCGCGGCGCCGCAGAACGCGGTGGTGCGCGTCGAGTTCGGCAAAGACGGTCGGGTAACGAGCGTGGAGACGCTGCGATCGTCCGGGCGCAACGACGTGGACCGGCCGATGCTGGACGCGGTCTACATGTGGACCGCGAGCGGCAAGCAGCTCAAGGACCTGCCGGATATCGGCAAGGACGGCAAGCCGAGCACGGTGCGGATGACGTTTGAGATGATTCTGGGACGGTAGCGACAACAGCAAAGCGGCAGAACAGCAAAGCAGCAAATCAGACGCTGCGGCTGCAAGGCCTCCGCGCGCCCGGCGCGCACTGAAGCCCCCCGGCCTCAAATCCGAATGTGCTGCTTTGCTGCTTTGCTGCTTTGCTGTTCTGCTGCTTTGCTGCTGTCCAGCGCGTTACTCCGGGCTCCCCTTCGCCCAGTCGTACACCCAGTGGTCCATCGCGCGCTGGTGGTCGACGATCTCGCCGGCCTGGAAGAACAGGCCGAGTTCCTTGGTCGCGGCCTCGGGGGAGTCCGAGCCGTGGATCAGGTTGAACGAGTTCGACACGCCGAAGTCGCCGCGGATGGTGCCGGGCTCGGCCTTGGAGCCGAACGTGGCGCCCATCATCTTGCGGCAGACGCCGATGGCGCCATTGCCGCGGAGCGCGAGCACGAGCACGGGGGCGCCGGTCATGAACTTCACGAGCCCGTCGTAGAACCCCTTGCCCTTGTGGTCGCTGTAGTGGCGCTCGGCGAGGCTCATGGGGATCTGCATGAACTTGGCGCCGACGACCTGCAGGCCCTTCTCTTCGAAGCGGGCGAGGATGCGACCCATGAGGCCGCGCTGCACGGCGTCGGGCTTGAGGATGATGAGGGTGGTTTCCATCGCGGCGCTTTCCTTTCCAACAGAGCCCCGTGCGCGAGCACGGGTCGAACCGGCAACCGACCGGGCGTCTCCCGGCGGGGCGGAAAGGATAGCGGATCGCCGACCTTCCCGCGATTCCCCGCGTTTCTCATGCCTTGAGCGAGTCTTCCGGCGGCGCGAACACCACCGCGACCTCGAGGCGCTCGGTGATCGAGTGGAAGCGGTGGTCCACGCCGCGCCGGACGTACAGCACGTCGCCGGGGCGGACGGCGCGGTCCTCGCCCGCGCACGTGAAGCGCGCGCCGCCCCGGAGCACGATGTACGCCTCGTCCTCGGTGTGCGCCTTCTGGTTGTCGGGCTGGCCGGGCTCCAGCGCGTAGAGCCCGAGGCTCATCGAGGGCGTGCGCAGGAATTCGAGGTACGCGAGGCCCGAGCGCGCCTGGCGCGCCGAGAGCGAGACGCCATCGAAGCAGGCGTGGGGCGGGTTGTCGGTCGGCGCGGCGGGCATCAGAGCCTCCACATGGCGGCGGTGAAGACGTATCGCACGGCGAGCACGCCGCCGGCGATCGGGATGATCCAGGACAGCGCCCGCAGCGCGGCGCTGCCCGCGGGGGTCGGACGCACCTCGAGCTCGTCCTGAGCGTCCGACCATTCTTCGCGCCACATCAGGTTGCCCAGCGGCACGAAACCCGCCGCGGCGATCAGGAAGATCGGCGACATGTACGTGAGCGTGCGCCCGGGGATGAACGCGGGCGCGAGGCCGATCACGGCGCACCACGGCGCGTAGAGATACACGCTGGTGCGCAGCCACGCCGCGAGTAGCGTCCTGCGAACGCTCCGCGCCGAACCAAGCAGCGCGGCGACCCCACCGCCCGCGCCGAACGCCACGAGGGCGGCGCCCGCCATCAGCGGCTCGGTGCGGAACGATCGCCCGCCGGCGTCGGCGAGGGCGAGGCCGGCGAACGGAGCGAGCCCCAGCGCGAGCGTGTACGCGGCGATGGTCGGCAATCGGCTGCGCGCGAGGTAGCGTTCGCGCCACTCGGGCAGGGAGCGGATGACGTCGAGATCGGCCTCGGAATAACGAGCGCCGCACTCGGGGCAGGTGTCGCCGGCGAAGCCGGTGAAGTCGTAGTCGCAGCGGAGGCAGGCGGGGGCGGAAGCGAGGCCGGGGCGCTGTGGGGCGGAGTTGAACATGTGCCGGGCGTGGTACGTACCAGAATCTGCGGGAGGTCGGACCGCGCGTCAGATCCCCAACGCGATGAGGCTATACGCATAGATGATGGGAAGGGACGCGCCAAGCGCCACCATCGCCGCGATGCCCGCGGGAATCGCTTCGTAGACGCCCGACGCATCGCCCGCACGCCGGGATTCGTGACGCCAGTGGAGCCCCCAGAGCGCGAAGCACAGCGTCGGAATTGCGATGGCGTACACGAGCAGAAACACCCACTGCACGCTGTGGGGGTAGGGATGGATCCGGTGCATCCAGCGAATGAACGGCCAGCCGGTGAGGCAGACGATCCACGGAGCCTGCACCCAGCCGAACGTCGCGAACCACAGGCGTCGGCGGAGCGTGCGGTACGGCGCGGGAGCGAACAAGGCGACAAGCCACCCGCAAAACGCTCCGAACGCCACCGGGGCGCCGAGGGCGAACAGCATCAGCCGTGCGTTGTCGCGACTGCCGCCGGCGTACACCGCGAGCCCCCCGCCGAGCCCGGCGGCGATAACGCCCGCATTGACGAGCGCGAGCACGAGGTGACGGCGCGCGCTCGCGCTCACCCGCAGCGGCAGCATCGCGCCCCGCACCACCAACTCGAGTCCGCATTCCGGGCACCGGGTGATCGGCGCCCCCGTGAGGTCGTAGTCGCAGGCAGGGCACGTCGCTCCCGGCCTCGATGGCCCTGCATTCCCCGGGGTTTCCCGCGTCGTCTCCACGCGGCGTATTCTACGCTCGAACCCCCCAGTCCCACCCCGCGCACGCCACGGAGGGCCAGCGCTCATGTCCGCACTCGCCTCGCAGCCTTTGCTCACCGACGACGGGACGGAGCCCATGACGGACCAGACGCCGCGCCGCCCGCGCCCCGCAGCCAAGTCGCGAGAGACCGCCGAGACGATGGCCGCGCGCCAGCGCGACATCTCCGTCTCCGAGTTCTTCGCCAAGAACCGGCACCTCCTCGGCTTCGACAACCCGCGCAAAGCGCTGCTCACCACCATCAAGGAGGCCGTCGACAACTCGCTCGACGCCTGCGAGGAGGGCGGCATCCTGCCGGGGATCGATGTGGTGATTGAAGAAGTCGGGGAAGGCACGGAGGCACGGAGGGACAAAGGCACGAAGGGGAAGGAGAAGAAGGTCAAGGCGGGCTCCCCGGCCCCGGGCGACAGCGCCTCCGTGCCTTCGTCCCTCCGTGCCTCCGTGCCTGCCTCCTCCCGCTACCGCGTCGTCATCACCGACAACGGGCCCGGCATCGTCCGCAAACAGATCGAGCACATCTTCGGCCGCCTGCTCTACGGCTCCAAGTTCCACCGCCTCAAGATGAGCCGCGGGCAGCAGGGGATCGGCATCTCCGCCGCGGGCATGTACGGGCTCATGACCACCGGCAAACCGGTCGTCATCATCTCCAAGACCGCGCCCAGGAAGCCCGCGCACGAGGTCGTCCTCAAGATGGACACCTCCAAGAACCGCGCCGAGGTCGTTTCCGAGTCCGAGCACCCCGAAGACGACGCGATGTTCGCCGAGGGTCACGGCACACGCGTGGTCATCGAACTCGAGGGGAAGTACCAGAAGGGGCGCGGCTCGGTCGACGAGTACATCGAACTCACCGCCATCGCGAACCCGCACGCGCGGTTCTCGCTGGTCACGCCGGCGCAGTCGGGCGACGAGGGGCCGCAGCGCGCCGAGTCCCCGCGCGCGGTGGACGAACTGCCGCCGGAG
>CAYVSR010000119.1:0-7785 GCA_964453125.1 uncultured Phycisphaeraceae bacterium
CGGAGCGACGCCCCGAGGGCGATCAGCGCGAACACGTAGAAGTAGACCGGCGGGCGTGCATCCCCCGAGCGGAGGCCGAGCGCGAGCAACGCGAGCCCCAGGCCCAGGCCGGCGACGAGCGCGCCGATCTGCTGCGGGCTGACGCCCTTCCGGGGCAGCGCGAGCGACACCCCGAGGGCGCCGAGCACGATGCCCGCGTGCAGGAGGTAAGGGTTGGCGAACACGCTCACGCCACGAGGCTCCGCATCCGTGCGCCGGCTCTGGTCCTTCCGACCACGGGGCCGCACAATACGGCCCGCGCCGTCCGCCAGCAACCCCAACGGGGCGCGGTCGCGGGATGTGTGCGCACCAGCGGTAGGGGAGCGCCGCGGCTCGCGCCCCGGTGCGGCGGCCCTCGGGCCGGTACCATCCGGACCGAATGACCGGGCAGCGCGAACCAGCGCGGTGGCAGCGGCGATTGCCCAACCAACTGACCGGGGCGCGGGTGGCGCTGGCGCTGGTTTTCTTCGCGGTTCTGGCGCCCTACCAGCACGCGTCGTCCTCGTGGCGCGGCTCGATGTGGCTGCCTCTGGCGGGGGCGGCGCTTTTCATCATCGCGGCGATCACCGACGCTCTGGACGGCCGGCTGGCGCGGAAGTGGGGGGTGGTTTCCACGTTCGGCCGCGTGATGGACCCATTTGCGGACAAGGTGCTTGTGCTGGGGGCTTTCGTCATGTTGGCGGGTCCGGGATTCACCGACGTGCCAAGGCTCGTTGTGGAAGGCCTCCTGCATTCCAAAGCAGTGCGGTTGCACACAGTTTCCGGAGTGGCGCCTTGGATGGTCGTGCTCATCCTCGGCCGAGAGTTACTCGTAACCTCACTTCGTGGACTGGTCGAGTCGCGCGGCGGAGACTTTTCCGCGACGACTTCCGGCAAGCTCAAGATGATCTTTCAAAGCGTCGCCGCCCCTGCCATTCTGCTCATCGTGGCGCTGCAAGCGCCGCGGCTGCGCGATTCGAGCGCTGGAGACGCCCATGCGCGCGGCTGGGGGGCCTTCACATCCGGTGATTTCTTATCGCATCCGCCGGCGTGGTGCGCTGCTCTCGCTTGGCTCACCGTGCTGGTGACGCTCTGGTCCGCCGTGCCGTACGTCACCCGCGCGATCCGCGTCTTGCGCACCCCGGAGAAGGCGTGAACAGCCTCCGCGTCATGCTGGTGACCACCTTCGGCTTGGGCTTCCTCCGCCCCGCGCCGGGCACGTGGGGGTCGATGCCTCCTGTCGCGATGGTCGGGCTCATGCTCGTCTTCAACGGCCGCCACCAGGCCCGCGAGGTCTCGCTCCTGCTCGTGCTGGCCGCCTTCTCCGCGGCCTGCCTGTGGCTGGGCGTCTGGGCCGAGGCCCGCTTCCATCGCAAAGACGCCTCCTTCATCGTCGCCGACGAGACCGCCGGCCAGTGCATGCCCTTGCTCTTCCTGCCCGCCGCGGCGTTCGGAGGGGCGCCCGTTTTCGGCGGGGCGCTGGGCGGGCTCACCTGGCGCGCCGTCGGGACGCTCGCAACCGCGTTCTTCCTTTTCCGAATCATGGACATCGTCAAGCCGCCGCCCGCGCGAAACCTGCAGCGTCTGGGCGGCGGGCTTGGCGTGCTGATCGACGACCTCTTCGCCGGCGCTTACGCCGCGATTCTCATGCAACTCCTCACACGCCTTGTGCTCCCACTCGCGCTCTGATCACCGGGCGCCCCCCGCGCCCCGCGCGCAGTTCCTATTTGCTGCTTTGCTCATTTGCTGATTTGCGATTTGGAGCCTTTCCATGCCCCTCCTCCTCGGCTGCCTCGCACTCGGGTTCCCGCGTCTGGTCATCCTGCTGGTCGTGATCTTCAGCGACTACATCGGGCGCGCGTATCAGAACGACGTGTGGGCGTTCCTCGGCTTCTTTTTCGCGCCGCTCACCACCCTCTGCTACGCCTGGATCATCAACTCCCACGGCAGCGTGGACGGCCTCTACATCGTCGCGCTCATCATCGCCGTCCTGCTCGACCTCGGCCTCCTCGGCGGCGGCGGGCGGGCAACCAAGAAGCGCGTCGTGGTGTACCGCGAGGGCCGCGAGGTCAAGCGAGTCGAGAACACCGCGCGGTGACGTGACCCCGTGCCACTGATTTCGGCTCTGCGAAGTCCGTGCTGCCCGCGGTGACAGACCCCGTGCCACGGACTTCGGCCCTGCGAAGTCCGTGCTGCCCGCGCGGAGGTTCAGCCGCCCTTCTTCGATTCCAGTTCTTCCCACCGGGCGTACAGCGCCGCGACGGCCTCCTGCGCCGCGCTCATCTCGCGGCAGGCGCGGTCCATCTTGTCGCGGTCCGCCATCACGCCCGTCTCGCCGAGCCGGGCCTGCGCCCGTGCCAGCGCCGCCTCTGCCTCTTCGATCTTCCCCTGGATCGCGTCGTACTCGCGCTGCTCGATGTACCCGAGTCGCTTCTTCGCCGGCGGGGCGGGGGCGGTGGGCGCCCGTTCGGTTCGTGATGCCCCCGGTCGCGCGGCCGCGCCATCGGGCGCGCGCCCCGCGCCGTCCGCCGGCGCGAGCGCCTGATCGAGGCTGGCGAATTTGCCCGCCCCGCCGCGCCCGTCGAGCGACAGGATCTCCGTCGCGAGGCGCTCGATCATCGCCCGGTCGTGGGTCACGAGCACCAGCGCACCGGGGAAGTCCTCCATCGCCGCTTCGAGCGTCTCGAGCGTGGGGAGATCGAGGTCGTTGGTCGGCTCGTCGAGCACGAGCACGTCCGCCGGCTCGAGCATGATGCGCGCGATGTGGATGCGCGCCGCCTCGCCGCCGCTGAGCGTGCCCACAGGCTGCTCGAGCTGCGCATCGCGGAACAGGAAGCGGCGAGACCACGCCGTGATGTGCATCGCCTGCCCGCGGAAGCGAACCTCGTCCACCGGGCTGAGCGCATCGCGCAGCAGCGTCTCGGGCGCGAACTCCTTGCGGTGCTGGCTGAACACCGCGATCCGCGGCTTGGGCTCGGCGTACTCCACCACGCCCTCGTCGGGGCGCAGCTCGCCGGTCAGCACGCGGATCAGCGTCGTCTTTCCGCTGCCGTTGGGGCCGACCAACCCCAGGCAGTCGCCCGCGCCGAGTGTGACGTCGAGCGCGCGGAAGAGCGTGCGCCCGCCCATCGTCTTGGTGACGCCGCGGGCCGCGACGAGTTTCTTCGTGCGCCGCTCGGTCTGGTGGAAGTCGACGCGGGCGCCCGCCGTCGCCGCGGCGTCGTTGCGCGCCCGCAGTTCGGCGAGCTCGTCCATCCGGTCGTAACTGGCGAAGATGCGGCTCTTTGATTTCGTCCGTCGCGCCTGCGCGCCGCGATTGAGCCACTTGAGATCGATGCGCACGGTGTTGGCCAGCGCCTGCTCCGCACGCGCCTGCCCGGCGAGAGCCTCCTCGCGCCGGCGCAGGAATTCGGAGTAGTTCCCGTCCACGCTCAACGCCCCGTCCGGGTACGCCGCGCTGAGTTCGACGATCCGCGTCGCGACGTTCTCGAGGAACAGCCGGTCGTGCGTCACGAACACCGAGGCGAACGATGTGCGCCCGGCTCCAGCTGCGCCCACGCCCGACCCGCGCACCCACGCCTCGAGCCAGCGGATCGCGTCGATATCGAGGTGGTTCGTCGGCTCATCGAGCAGCAGCACGTCCGGCTCGCCCCCGGCGCTCGCCACCGCGCGAGCGATCGACAGCCGCTTGCGCCACCCGCCCGAGAGCGACCCCGCGACCGTCTCCGCGTGCGCCTCATCGAACCCCACGCGCGTCAGGACCATCTCGGCGAGGACCTCCGCCTCGTGCAGGTCGTGCACGATGTCCGTGGCTTCCATCGCCGCGTCGGTCACGATGGCGCGTGCCGTCGCCCCTTCGTCGTCGAACGCGTCCCGCTGCGCGACATACGGCGCCTTGAGCCCCTTGGTCCCGACGATCACGCCCTCGTCCGGCGCATCCTGCCCGGCGAGCAGGCGCAGCAGCGTGCTCTTCCCGGCGCCGTTGGGCCCGATCAGCCCGACCCGGTCGCCCTCATCGATGGTGAGCGACACGCCGCGGAACAGCGGCGTGAGCGAGTGCGTCTTCGAGATGGAGCGGGCGGAAAGGAGCAAGGGGAAGGGAGGGTAGGCGAGCGAGCATCGCGACCCAAGCTTGTTCGCCCGACGCCAGGTCCAACCGTGCTCCGGCTCGAACGGAGCCCCGAGCGCAAGCTCGGGCAGGGCGGGGTCACGGCGACGTGCCCACCACATACCGAAGCTCGAACGCGCCCGTCCGGCGCATCGCCTCGGCCTCGCGTCCAGTTAGGTTTGCGACCCTGCCGGGCTCAACGACGACTTGCCCCCAGTCGTAGACCTCGATGATCGCCAAGGGCCCCCCACCTCCCTGCGCCACCTCAATCGACCCGATGGCGTCCACAGGCTTCATCGCCCCCGCGTCGACCAGCCGAAACCGCTCGCTCTCCTTCAGCTGCGCCTCGATCCCCGCGAGTGTGACGGGAGCGCGTCGCTCGGCCGCTTCGTCCACTGCGACTCGCACGCACGATCTTAGGAGAATGAAGTTCATCTGCTCCCGCGGCACCGACGGCTGGTCGAAGACGACGATCACTCCGGTCACGACCACCGCGGCGACGGTCAGCCCGAGCGCCCACCAGAGGCCCGGGCGAACGGCGCGTTCGTGATCAGGGCCACGACGTCCGGACGTTGCAGCGCCGGCGCCCGAGTGATCCTCTCCGTTCCCTCCGCGCCTCCGTGGTGAAGCCTGCAGCATTCGTCAAACCTTCCTATCCAGCAACCGATACCCCACCGCCTCCGCCACATGCTCGCTCCGGATCGCCTCGGCCCCTTCCAGGTCCGCGATCGTCCTCGCCACGCGCCGCACCTTGTCGTACGCACGCGCGCTCAGCCCCAGTTCCTGCATCGCCTGCCCCAGCATCGTGCGGCTTGGCTCGTCCAGCGCCGCGAGGCGGTCGAGGTCCTTCCCGCGCAGCCACGCGTTGGGGTTGGGCCCCTGGCGTGCGTGCTGGCGCGCCCTCGCCGCCAGCACGCGCTCGCGGATCTCGGCAGACGACGAGCCCCGCGGCGGCGGCGCTTCCTTCGTTGATCCTCCCGCGGCCCCAGACGCGCTCAGTTGCTTCCACGGCACCGCCGGCGCCTCCACGTGGATATCAATCCGGTCGATCAGCGGCCCGCTGATGCGCGACAGATACCGCTCCATCTCACGCCGGCCCGCGAAGTCCTCCGACCCGGGCATCGTTCCCTTGGGCGTCGGGTTCATCGCGGCCACCAGCATGAACTGCGCCGGGAACTTCACCTTCGCCGCCGCGCGGCTGATGGTGACGCAGTGGTCCTCCAGCGGCTGGCGCAGCGTCTCGAGCACGGGGCGCGGGAACTCGGGCAGTTCGTCGAGAAAGAGCACGCCACGATGCGCGAGGCTCACCTCGCCGGGCATGGGGTACGGCCCGCCACCGATGACCGCCGGCATGCTCGCCGTGTGGTGGGGGGATCGCACCGGGCGCACCGTCACCAGCCCCTCGAACCCCTCGCCGTGCTGCCCGCCCACCGTCGCGCCCGCGGCGGAATAGATCCGCGTCACCTCGATCGCTTCTTCGGGCGTGAGCGGGGGCATGACGCCCGGCAGCGCCTTGGCCATCATCGTCTTGCCCGTGCCGGGCGGGCCCAGCATGAGCAGGTTGTGATGCCCCGCCGCGGCGACGGTGATGGCGCGCTTCACCGCCTCCTGCCCGCGAACCTCGGCGAAATCGACGCCGGCGGTCGCGTGGGCGAGCATGGAGGCGATGTCCACAGCGGGATGGGGTTGGGCCTCGATGGCGCCGTTGAGCAGGCCGACGACCTCCGCGAGTGTGCGCACGCCGTAGACCTCGACGCCGGGCACCACCGCTGCCTCGCGCGCGTTGTCGGCAGGGAGGATGACGCCGGTGAGCCCCGCGTCGCGCGCGAGGCTGGCCATGGCGATGGCGCCGCGGATGGGTCGCACGCGCCCGTCGAGCGCGAGTTCGCCGGCGAAGAGGAAGGCGCGGTGGTCGAGCCCTTCGGGCGGCGCACCGACACCGCCGCGCGCCGCTTCGTGCCCGGCCCCCACAACGACCTTCTTGGTCCCGATGCGCACCACGTCGCCCTTCGCCGGCGCCGCAGCGCGGATGATCCCGTCCGCCGCGAGCATGCCGATGGCGATGGGCAGGTCGTACACCGGCCCTTCCTTGCGGACATCGCCCGGCGCGAGGTTGATGAGCAGTCGGCCGCGCGTCCCGGAGTACCCGCTGTTCGTGATCGCAGACTTCACCCGCTCGAGCGACTCTTCGACCGCGGCGTCCGGCAGCCCGACGATCGATTCGCCGTTGGTGTCGTACTCGCCGATGTCGACCTCGACCTCGCAAGGCGAGGCGTCGATCCCCGTGAGAATGAACGACTGCACCCGGGACAGCATGGCCACGAGCATACCCGAACGCGAGCCGAATGAAAGGCGCCCGCGCGCGAGATTCGGCGCGTGCCGATTCGCGCCCGGCGCCGTCCGTAGACTCCGATCATGGGAGTGGGCCTCCAGCCGACGACGCGCTTCTCCGACCGCGTGCAGGACTACGCGAAGAGCCGTCCCTCCTATCCGCTGCAGGCGATCGACGCGTTCTTGGACGGCCTCGGCGCCCGGGCCGGCCTGACTATCGCGGACATCGGCGCGGGCACCGGCATCTCGTCCCGCCTGATCGCCGATGCGATCGACGAGTCGGGCGCGCCGCGCGTGCTCGCCGTCGAGCCCAACCGCGAGATGCGCGAGGCCGGCGAGCGCGCGGCGCACCCGCGCGTCGAGTGGGTCGACGCGACGGGCGAGGCGACGACCCTGCGCGACGCCTCGATCGACGGGGTGTTCTGCGCGCAGGCGTTCCACTGGCTCGACCCCGAGCGAGCGCTGCCGGAGTTCCGGCGCATCCTGCGCCCGCGCGGGCGCGTCGCACTCGTCTGGAACACGCGCAACCCCGATGACCCCGCCACCGAGGCGTACTACGACGTGATGGCCCGCCACGCCGTCGAGGGCCCGCAGTCGCCGTGGGCGTCCAACGACGTGCGCGACAACAAGTTCGTCCGGCCGCTGGCGGCGTCGGCGCTCTTCACCAATTACCGGCGCCTGCTCTTCACCAACGAGCAACGCCTCGACCGCGAGGGGTTCCTGGGACGGGCCCGTTCGGCGTCGTACGTGCCCAAGGAGGGCGAGGCGGGCCGGCGCGTCGCCGAGGAACTCGGGCGCATATTCGACAGGCACGCGCCGGGTGGAGAGTTCGTCATGCGATACCTGACCGAAGTCCACCTCGCGGAGGCCGCGACATGAATCACACGCATCGCGCGCTGCTCGCGTCTCTCGTTCTCGCGTCCACCGGGTTCGCGGCGCCGCCGGCGCTGACGATCGGTCAGAAGCAGGAGTGGACCGCGTTCGTCGAGATCGAGGCGCGCGGCGGGGTGAGCCAGTACTACCGCACCGCCGCGGGCGGCGTCGCGCCGACTTATCGGCCCAACTACCGGCTCGACTCCGCCGAGATCTTCTTCCCCGCGATCGAATCCTCCGCCACGCACGCCACCGATCTCACCGACTTCAACTTCAAGGCGGAGACCTGGTGGGAGAACCAACTGGTCGACGACCACCCCACGGTGACGCCCGGCCCGCTCGCATCGGGGCGTTACTTGCGCGCGCTGCTGCCCGCGACGCTCGGGCCGTACGAGGGCGAGAAGCTCCGCCTCCGCGTCGCCCTCCCCATGACCTGCTGGGAGACGCGATACAAC
>CAYVSR010000120.1:0-7723 GCA_964453125.1 uncultured Phycisphaeraceae bacterium
TGTTCTTCTCTTTGTCCCCGCCTCACTTCGGGCACGCCGACCGAACGCCGACCGGCCACGCCTCGCGGCCAATCCGAAAACGATCGCCGGCCGCCCAATCCACCCTTTCCCCGCCGATCTTCCCGTCCGATAGAACCAATCGCCCGGCTAGGATGTCTCACCTGTCGGCCACCCGGTTTGCGCGCCCACCATGCCTGCCCAAACAAATGCCGAAAATGTCGCGCCGCCCGGGACCAGCGTCCCCGGCGATCGGCAGGCGCCGCAGGTCGACGCGTCGCTCTACCTCCACCCCCAGACCCTCGCCCGGCTCGGCTCGCTCGAGCTGCGCGCCAAGCACGTGGTCGAGGGCGTGATGAGCGGCATGCACCGCTCGCCCTACCAGGGCTTCAGCGTCGAGTTCGCCCAGCACCGGCCCTACGTGCAGGGCGACGACCTGCGCCGCCTCGACTGGAAGGTCTTCGGGCGCTCCGACAAGCTCTATCTCAAGCAGCACCACCAGGAGACCAATCTCGACCTCGTGGTGATGGTCGACGCGTCGGGCTCCATGAACTTCGGCTCGCGCCTCTTCGAAGAAGCCTCGGGCGTGGGACGCAAGACCTCGCTCGACGGCAGGCCGTACTGGTCCAAGTTCGACCACGCCACCGCCCTCGCCGCGGCGTTCAGCGCCATGGCGCTGCGCCAGGGCGACCGCGCCGGCCTCGTGGTCTACGCCGACGAGGTCAAGGCGATGGTCAAGCGCAGCAGCGCCCAGGCGCAGTGGCGCCTGATCGTCGGCGCGCTGGCCACCCACCCGGTGGACAAACCCACCGACCTGCCCCGCGCAATGGACCAGACCCTCGCCAAACTCTCGAACCGCGCCCTGCTGGTCATCGTCTCGGACTTTTTCTCCGACCCGGAATCGATCCGCACCGCGCTGGCCCGCGCCAAGCACAAGCGCCACGATGCGATCCTCATGCAGGTGATCGACCGGCGCGAGCAGACCTTTGACTTCCAGGACGCCGCGCCCTTCGAGGGCCTCGAGGGCGAGCCGCGCCTCCGCCTCGACCCGCGCGCCGTCCGCAAGTCGTACCTCGAGGCGTTCGAGCGCCACCGGGAAGAGATCGAGCGCATCGCGCGCGGATTCGGGTTCGACTACCACCTCGTCTGCACGCACGACTGGCTCGGGCCGCCCCTCGCCGCGTTCGTCGCACGGCGCAACGCGCGCATGAAGCGGCTGAAGATGGGCTGACCGGTACAACACCCGGGGCCAGCGGCACGGAGGCACGAACGGCGGCGACCGACCACGGAGGCGCGAATCGGGTGACCCACGGCGGCGGCGGAGCAACGGCGCACACCACACCAACGCCGGGGGTGCGCGCGTGACCTTTCTCCACGCCAGCCTCGCGATCGCCGGCTTTGCCTGCGTCGCCATCCCCGTGCTCATCCACCTGCTCTTCCGGCGCCGGCGCAAGCCCGTGCGCTTCGGCGCCATGCGGTTCCTCATCGAGGCGCTCAAGAAGCAGCGCCGGCGCCTGCGCCTCGAACAACTGCTCCTCCTCCTCGCGCGCTGCCTCGCGGTCGCCTGCCTCGCCGCGGCGCTGGGTCGCCCCGCGCTCGAGGCCGCGGGCCTGCTGGGCGCCGGCTCGGGGCGCACGCTGTACATCCTGCTCGACAACTCGCTCGCCTCCGGCGCGGCGGACGGCGCAGCCGCCGGCGGCGCCACCCCCACCGTCGCGCTCGGGCGCCTCAAGGCGAAGGCGCTCGCGCTGCTCGAGGCCCTCGGCCCCAGCGACCGCGCCGCGCTCGTCACGCTCGGCGCGCCCGCCGACGCGCGCGTCCTCCCGCCCTCGACCGACCTCGGCGCGATCCGATCGATGATCGAGCGGCTCGAGCCCACCGACGCCGCGACCGACTGGCCCTCCGCGTTCCGCGCGGTGGGCGAAGACCTCGAGCGCCCGCCCTCGGCCGGCGCCCCGCGCGCGTCCTCGCCTGTCGTCGTGGCGCTCAGCGATTTCACGCTCGGCGCGGCGGACACCGGCGCGCCGCTGGCGCGTATCGCTGGCCCGACCGGCGCCGCCGGCGTGCGCCTCTTCGCGACGCGCCCCAACGCGGCGCCGCCCGGCAACGTGCAGGCGCTCTCCGTCGACCCGCTGCGCTCGCTGGCGCTCACCGGCGCCTTGGGCGCCGAGGGCGGCGCGGGCGAGGCGCAAGTGGTCCGCGTCTCGCTTCGGCGCACGGGCCCGGTGGTCGCCGAGGCGGGCGTCACGACCGTGCGCGTGCGAGCGCTGCCCTCGGGCGCGGGCGCGCCCGTCGCGCGCGCGTCCGTCCGCTGGGCCGCGGGGCAGTCCGAGGCGGTCGCGTCGCTGCAACTTGATCCCGCGATGCTCGCGGGCGCGGGCGAGCGGGCGCTCGTCGCGGAGATCGACCAGGACGCGCTCGGCGCCGACAACGCCGTGCGCCGTCCCCTCCCGGTGCGCGAGACGCTCAAGGTCGGCCTTGTCGATCGGCGCCGCTTCGGCACAGGCCTGCGCGCCGACCGCATGACCGCCGGAGAGTGGCTGCGCCTCGCGCTCCGCCCCGGCGCGGGCGGGTCGGCCATCGAGACGATCGACCTCGAGCCCGCCGCGATCGACGCCGCGGCGCTCGCGCCCCTCGACGCGGTGTGCGTCGCCCGCCCCGACCTTCTTGAGGACGACGCGTGGGCCCGCCTCCGCCGCTTCGCCGACGCCGGCGGCCTCGTGTTCGTGATGCCGCCGTCCGAGACCAGCGTGCACGTCTGGACCGACGCGTTCGTGAAGGCGATGGGCCTTGGGTGGACGATCGCGCGCGAGGCGACGGCGCTCGACGCGGGCGCCTCGTTCGCCGACGAGCAGCCCGCGTCTCCCCTGCTCGCGCTGATCCGCGACGAACTGCCCGACCTGCTCAAGCCGGTGGGCGTGTCGCGCGCCCTTCGCATCGAGCAATCGACACCCGCCACGCGCACGCTGCTGGCGCTCCGGTCCGGCGGCGCGTGGCTCGCCGCCGCCGCGCCGGGCGCGGGCGAAGCGCGCACCGACGCTACCGGCGCGGCGCCCGAGGCGGGGCTCGTGCTGTACATGGCCTCGCCCCCCGAACTCACGTGGACGGACCTGCCCGCCAAACCGCTGATGGTGCCCCTGATGCACGAGTTGGTGCGCCAGGGCGCGGGGCAGGCCGCCAGCGCGTGGGCTCAGATCGCCGGCGCCCCCGTGCGTGCGCCCGCTCGAGCGGTCTCGCTCGTCGACATCGCCGCCGCCGGCCCCGACCGCGCGCCACTGCCCGTCGGCGAGTCCGGGCGCACCCCCGAGCCCGTGCGATCCGCGGCGCTCTTCCGCGCTGTTGACGACCGCGGCCTGACGCGCGGCCTCGCCGTCAACCCCGACACCGGCGCCGGGCGCACCGATGCGCAGCCCGCGTCTGTCATCGGCGCGTGGCTGGGTCGTGCGGTCGGCGTCGAGCCCGGCGGCGCCGGCGACGACTCGTCCGGCCCCGTCGTGTGGCTGGACGACGAAGATCCCGCGGCGCCGCTGCGCGCCCGCCAGCAGGACGCCTCGCTCAGCCTTCCGCTGCTGATCGGCGCGCTCGTGCTGCTGCTGCTCGAGACATTGCTGGCGCGCCTGTTCTCGCACGCCGCCGTCGCCACCGCCGCCGCGCCCGCGGGCGGCGCCCGTCACGCCCCGCGTCTGGGCGACGCCCTCGAAACCGCGAGCGAGGCCGCATGAGCGACCTCCTCGCGCGCCTGCTGCGTCTCGACGCGTGGCCCTCGGGCGAGGGCGTGGCTCTCGGCTTCGAGCGTCCGATGCCCGCGTGGGCGTGGGCGGGTGTGGCGATCGCGCTGAGCGTGTTCGCCTCGTGGTCGTACCACCGGCTCGAGGGCGCACGGTTTGCCCGCGTCGCGCTCGCGGGCGTCCGGGCGCTCATCCTGCTCTTTCTCGTCGTGCTCATCGCGGGCCCTCGCCTCGTCGAATCCAGTGAGTCCACCGAACGCGACTGGGCGCTGGTGCTCATCGACCGCTCCGCCTCGCTGAGCGTCGCCGACGCACCGCCGGCGTCGGGCGTGGTCGGCGCCCCGCGGCGCACGCGCGAGCAGCAGTTGCGAGAAGCCATCGAGGCCTCCTGGCCCATGTGGCGCTCCCTCAGCCGCGACCGGCAGGTCGTGTGGCTCGGCTTCGGCGCCGGCGCGCTCGACCTCGCCGCCCGCGCCGGCGCCGCGACCGGCGCGCCCGCCGCGCCGCCCGATATCGAGAGCGTGGACCACGGCGAGCCAGGGGGTCGGCGCACGTCGCTGGGCCTGGCGCTCGATCAGGCCCTGCGCCGCGCCGCCGCGCGACCCCTCTCGGGCGTCGTGGTGATCTCCGACGGCCGCTCGCTGGACGAGCCATCGCGCGCCGCGCTCCGCGCCCTGCAGGCCGAGCGCGTGCCCGTGCACACCATGGCGCTGGGCAGCGCGACGCCGGTTGGCGACTTCGCGGTGCGCCGCGTGGACGGCCCGGGCGTCGCCTTCACCAACGACGCCGCGCCCGTCACCGTCGAGCTCGAACGCATCGGATCGCAGGGCGCGTCGGGCGCGCTGGTCCGTCTTACCGACGCGCGCACCGGCGTCACCCTCGCCGAAGAGCGCGCCGAGTTCGCCGACGCCGGGGCCGAGGGGCCCGCGCAGGCCACCGTCACCCTCGTCACCACGCCCGCCGACCCCGGCAAGCAGCAGTGGGTCGTCGAGGTCATCCCCGACTCGCCCGACCTCATCCCCGCCAACAACCGCGCCGAACTCGCCCTCGAACTCACCGACCGCCCGATGCGCGTGCTGTACGTCGACGGCTACCCGCGCTGGGAGCAGCGCTACCTCAAGAACCTGCTCATCCGCGAGAAGTCCATCGTCTCCTCCGACCTGTTGCTCGCCCCCGACCGGCGCTACACGCAAGAGGGCGACGTCGAACTCGACGCCATCCCCGATTCGCCCGAGAAGTGGGCCGAGTTCGACGCCGTCATCCTCGGCGACGTCGACCCCGGCGTGTTCACCGAGGCGCAGCTCTCCATGCTGCGCGACCACGTCGCGTTCCGCGGCGCCGGGCTGCTCTGGATCGGCGGCTCGGGCGCCACGCCCAACCGCTGGTTCGAGACACCCCTCGCCGACCTGCTGCCCATCTCCTCCTCGGCCGGCGCCGTGCAGCCTATCGAGGGCTCCGTCGTCGCCATGCCCGCGCCCGCCGCGGCGCGCCTGGGCGTGATGCGCCTGGGCGACGGCCCCAACGCGCAGTGGCCTCCCGAACTCTCCGACCCCGCCGCGGGCTGGACGCTCCTGCGCTGGGCGCAGCGCATCGACCCCGGCTCGCTCAAGCCCGCCGCCGAGACGCTCGCCCTTGCCGCGTCCGTCGACGCGCCCGACGGCGCCGGCGCCACGCCCCTCGTGCTCTCGATGCGCTTCGGCGCCGGCCGCTCGATCTACGTCGCGACGGACGAGACGTGGCGCTGGCGCTTCGGTCGCGGCGAGAAACTGCCCGAGCGCTTCTGGGTGCAGATGATCCGCCTGCTGGGGCGCGAGTCCCTCGCTCGGTCGGGCCGACCCGCAAACCTCACCATCAATCCACGGCGCAGCGTGGTCGAGCAGCCGGTGCGCGTCGAGGTCGAACTGCTCGACCAGTCGCTCATCGACGACGCCCGCCCCGCGATGACCGTGCGCCTCGAGCGCGCCCCGCGCCCCGACGACGCCGAGGCGCCGCCCGCGATCGAACTCGCGCTCCGCCCCGACGCCTCCGCCGCCCAGCCCGCGCCGGGCACGCCCGGCGCCGCTCCCCAGAGCGCGCGTCGCTTCAGCGCCACGTGGATGCCGCCCGAGCCGGGCGTCTGGACGGCGAAGGTCGTCGAGCCGGGCATGACCGCGCTCAACCTCACCGCCGAGGCGCTCGTCTCACTTTCCGACGACGAACTCCGGCGCCCGGAGGCCGACCACGCGCTCCTCGCGCGTCTCTCGTCCGAGACCGGCGGCAAGGCGCTCACCGCCGAAACGCTCGGGTCCCTCCCCGACCTCCTGCCGAACCGTCGCGTCCGGCTCCTCAGCGAACGCTTCCAGACCCTGTGGGACACCCCCGCCGCCCTGCTTCTGGCCGTTTTTCTGCTCACCGCCGAGTGGGTCGGCCGTAGAGTCATTCGACTGATCTGATCGTGCGCTGCCCGGCGCCCGCGCGCCGACGCCGCGAACCAGGCCCCAAGGAGGGCCAACGCCCCGCATGACCGACGCCCGCGACACCCACGCCGCCCAAGGCCTGACCCCAGTGGTCGGGGCGCTGCGCCGCCTGCGCTCGCGCGCCCGCGCGCTGCTGCTCGCGCAGCGGGCGCTGTTCATCGGCGTGCTGCTGCTGGGCGCCGGCGTCTCGCTCGTCGGGCTCGATTACCTCCTCCGCTTCCCCTCCTGGATCCGCTGGTTCCACCTCGCGCTGGGCGCGTCGTCCGGCGTGTTCCTCGGCGTGCGCCTGCTGGGCCCGGCGCTCCGCTTCCGCCCCTCGCTCACCAGCGTCGCGCTGCGCCTGGAGCGCGACAACCCGCGCCTCGCCGGGTCGCTCGCCTCCGCCGTGGAGTTCTCGCGCGACCCATCGTCTCCGGACTCGCCCACCGCCCTCGCGCTCGAGCGAGCCGTCATCGGCGCCGCCGCCGATCGCTTCAAGGGCGTGCGCGCCGGCGCGCTGCTCCGCCCGCGGGCGCTCACCCGGCGCGCCCTGCAACTGGGCGCCCTGGCCGCGCTGGTCGTCAGCGCGCTCGCGCTGAAGCCCGACCTCACGCGCATCGGCGCCACGCGCCTGCTCGCCCCGTGGGCCGGCGCCCAATGGCCCAAGCGCACCGGCATCGCCGACGCGACCGCGATCGCCGTGCACCCCCGAGGCGCCGCGCTGCCCCTTCGCGCCGGCGTCACGCGGTCGCACCGCGACCTCGACACCACCTACGCCGCCGCGCAGTACCGCCTGCTCGGCGCCGACGGGCGCGCCGTCTCGCCCGTCCGCACCGCGCTGCTCACGCACCAGCGGCGCGACGTCGCGCTGCCCGGCGGCGCCAGCGGCGCGCGCGTCGAGGGCCGGGTCGGGGCCGACGCGCCCGTCGTTTTGTAACGCGCCGTCACCGACGACGACGCCACCGACTGGAAGCGCATCCGAGTCGTCGATCCGCCCGCCGTCGCCTCGGCGCACGCCCGCGTCACCCCGCCCGACTACGCCCTCGCCTTCGGCGCCACCGGCTCGCCCCTGGGCGCCGTGGTCGAGGCGGAAATGGGCCCGGGCGCCGACGAGCGCGCCGTCGCCGCGCCGGCGCTGGCCGGCTCGGTCGTCGAACTCACGCTGACGCTCAACAAGCCCATTCCCGCCCGCCCGGAAGACCCCGAGTGGCTCAGCCGCACGTTCGGCCCGGCGCTCGCCGCAGCGGGCGTCTCGCTCGGCGTTGACGGCGCCCGGTGGTCCCTCCGCTGGACGCTGGGCGAGTCGGTCCGCATCCCCGTCGCGCTGCTCGACGAGCACGACATCGCCTCCGTCGATGAGGCCTCCTTCCGCTTCGAGTCGCTCGCCGACCGCGAGCCCTCCGTCGCCATCACCGAGCCCCCGGCCGACCTCGCCGCGCTCGCCACGGCCACGCTCACCGTCACCGGCGAAGGGCGCGACGAGGTCGCGCTCGCCAGCGTGTGGGTCGAGCAGCAGGTGGCGCGCCCGCTGGGCGCGCGCACGCCCAGCGGCCCCGGCGGCGC
>CAYVSR010000121.1:0-7708 GCA_964453125.1 uncultured Phycisphaeraceae bacterium
CCGACGGCCTGAACAACGACCGCTACCGCGCCTGCCCGCTGCTCAAGCAGCTGGTCGTCGCGGGCAGGCTGGGCGACAAGACGGGGCGCGGGGTGTTTGAGTATCCCGCGAAGTGACCGCGCCGGGGGCGGCCTAGCGAGTCGGACCGATCGCCCCAACGACGAGCCGCAGATCGCCGACGCCGACGGCGCCGTCGCGGTCCACATCCCCAACCACTCCGGAGCCCGCCTGCCCGATGTTCGTGAGCACGGCGCTCACGTCTTGCAAGTTGATCACGCCGTCACGGTTGATGTCAGCCGCGTTCGAGCGAACAAGGCTTGTGATCGTGAGCACAAATGGTCGCGTACCCGGAAGGGTTCCGAGGCGGCCTGTCCCGACGATCTGGCCGTGATTGTTGATGTCGTGCACGTCATCGATCGACCAGCCGCTGTTAGGCGGCAGGAGCGACTGGAGTTCGACGAGCCCAGTTTCCGCCGTCCACAGGAAGGGCGTCTCGTATCCAGACTCGCCGATCACCCACCCGTTGTTGTTGATGTCCCACGCGAAGCCGGTGGTATGGCCGGGGAACAGGCCCAGCGCGTGAATTTGCTGGTTGTTGAAGGCGACGAAGGGCTGAATGAGGCCGGAGTACTGTCGCGCCCCGCCGACGATGTCGCCCCGGTCATTGATCCCCTCGACCCAGGTCCACCCGCCCCCGAACGACCCGACTACTCGCCAACCCACCCCGGGCGTGTGCACTGCCGCGAAGCCGTAGTTTGAGTTGCTCGCTGCCACGGACGCGGCGACCTGTCCTGACTCGTTAATCGCGCGCCCCTCCTGGTACCACCCCGGAGTCGGGCCGCCGATATCGACGAAGCCAACGCCAGGATCGAATCGCACGGTGCGCATTCCGCTCCCGGTGGTGCTCGAAAGGAACCCGGCCATTTGGCCGTTGGATGTGAATCCGTACGTGTTGACTGGAACCGTGTTCGAGCGCATCAGCAGTTCCACCCCAACCCCGGGGCGGAAGCGATAGAGCGCGACCGGTTCGTACGGCGAACCGCCGGTCTTGTACGCCGTGAACTGCATCTCGCCCTGCTCGTTGATCCCGCCGAATCGATAGTTGCCGTGGTTTGCATCGATAAAGGTCTCGACGCCTTCGGCGGTGCGGTGCCAGATGAAATCGGAGTTCACTCCACCGGTGCGTTTGAACTCGCCTCCCACATCTCCGCGATCGTTCATCCGGTACCGCTGGCCGAGAAGCCTAGGTCTGCGCGCGAACGAGCCCAGCGGCTCGATCGTGTTCCCCGTCGGATCACCGGCGACTGATGGCATAGCCACCGTCCCGGCCATCGTCAGGGCCAAGCACGCACGGAAAAGCCGCAAGGTCCTGGTGTTCATCGCATACTCCCTTGAGGGCCCCACGATGTGCATTGATCATACCCCAGCCCGGCCTGCTTCGCGGCAGCCGCGGCCCGGGATGGCCGTACAAGAACGTATTGAGCCGGCCCTGCCCTCAGGCCTCGCGGTCCAACCAACGTGATTCCAAGGAGCGCCCCCATGCCCCACCCCGTCGTCCACTTCGAGATCGGCTGCCGCAACTCCGAGAAGACCCAGGCCTTCTACCGCGCCCTGTTCGGCTGGGGCATCACGCCCATGGGCCCGGCGGGAATGATCGACACGGGCATGCCCAAGACACCCGAGGGCATGCCCACCGTCGGCATCAACGGGCATATCAACTCGCTCGGGCACGAGCCGCACAACTATCTCACGGTGTACGTGCAGTCCGACGACCTCGAAGCGACGCTCAAGAAGGTCGAGGCCCTCGGCGGCACGCGCCTCGTGCCAATCACCGAGGTGCCCGGCATGGGCTGGTTCGCGTGGTTCAAGGACCCCGAAGGCACGTGCATCGGCCTGTGGAAGAACATGGCGCGATGAGGCGCCACCGCAGGGGTCCGGGTGTCCGTGCTGAGCGAGGCGCGACCCCGCCGCGCGGCCAGAATTGCTGACCAATTGCGGCCAATCGCATTGAAACACGGCCCCGCGGATGGGAGACTCTTCGTTCGCGCGGGCTCGCGGCGCCGGCATGGCGAGGGGCCCGCGGCGCGGAGCCGTCCATATGCCCAGGATTATCCTTGCGTGCACGTTCTCGCTCGCCTCGTCGCTGCCGGCGCTGTCATCGGCGCTGATCGACCCGATGCCGCCCGACGGCGGGACAGGTGTTGGACAGAGCGCGACCTTGGCTTGGTCTCTGAGCGGATCGGCGCCCAGCGCCGGGACGCTGTACGGCGCAGCGTTCATGGGCGCGAATTCGGGCTCGCCGGGTCCGTCGACCTTTTACACTATTGATCCATCCACCGGCGCGTTCACGGCGATCGGGCCCATCGGGTTCAACGGCGTCAACGCGATGGAGTTCGGCGAGGACGGCGTTCTGTACGCCGTCGCGGCCGGCGAGTCGGCTCCCGGCGAAGCGCGGAGCGCCGTCCTGATTCGGATCGACCCGGCGACGGGCGCAGGGACGTTCATCGCGAACCTCGGGGTCAACGGGGGCGCCGGGATCTACCGGTGCTTCGACCTCGCGCGATCCCCCTCGGGGCTGCTTTGCGGCGCCGGCTACTTCGGCTCGGGCGGCTTCGGGTTCTTTTCGCTCGATCCCGCGGCCGGCCCGGGCGGTCCGGCGCTGACGCTCCTGACCACCACGCCCTACTACCCCGCCGCGATCGATTTCGATGGGGGCGGGATTCTGCGGGGAATTGTCTACGACGGGGTTGCGACGCCGCACAACTATTTCGGAGCGATGAACCCGAGCACGGGCGCTCTGACTCCCGGTCCATTGGTCGTCGGCATCGCCTCCGACGACTTTGTCACGTCGGGCGACTTTCATCCCGAGTCGGGGAGTTTCTATTTCTCGTTCCGAAAGTACACCCCGGAGGGCGAGTGGCGCCTGGCGCGCGCCGACCCCGCCACGGGGATCGTCACGCTCGACGAGCCCGCGCCCAGCGGGTTTGACACGCTGGCCTTCGCGCCCGGCGACGCGGCGACGTTCGATGTGTACCTCGACACAGGCAACCCGCCGACGACACTGGTGTGCGACGACGCCCCGGAGCCCGCGTGCGATGTCGGCCCCCTCCAGCGCTGCGCAACGTACTACTGGCGCGTCGTGGCGACGGTGAACGGAACGCCCATGGAAGGGCCGGTCTGGTCGTTCACCACCGGGTTCTTCTCACCGGCGGATGTGGACGGCGACGGCGATGTGGACTTCATCGATCTCAACGCCCTGCTGGGTGAGTTCGGCCAGGGGCCGACCTGCCCGGCGCAGCCCTGAGGCGTGCTCCTGCTCATCCTGTGATCTCGCGGAGCAGCGCCTCGCGCAGCGCCGAGCCCTCCACCGGCTTCATCAGGCGGCGCACGCCCGCGAGGCGCTCGGAGAGCAGGTGCGGGCTGGTGTAGCCCGTCACGAAGAAGAACGGCCGGCCCAGTTCGGAGAGGCGCTCGGCGATCGGCCCGCTGTTCCCGCCGCGGATGTTGATGTCGAGCACCGCGGCGTCCACCTCGCTGTTCGACGCGAGTCGCATGCCCTCGTCCAGGGACGACGTGGGGCCCACGACGATGCAGCCGAGTTCGGCGAGCATGCGCTGCAGGCGCACGGCGACCATGAAATCGTCCTCGACGAGCAGCACGCGCAGCCCGGCGAGCGGGTTCCCCGGGACGTTCGTGGCGAACATGGTGACCATGCGCTGTCCTTCGGGCGAACCGCGAGCGGCCCCGCCCCGTGCGCAGAATACCCGCGTCCCGGCGCGGGCTCAGCGCACGCCGACGGGTGAAATCCGCACCGAACTGTCCGACAGACGCCCTCAGGCGTTGCGCCGGGGCGTGGGCTCCATCGGTTTGGGCTCGACAAAGTGCAGCGGCGCCGTGATGTCGCAGCGCACTCCGTCGGGCTCGAAGCGAAGCGTGGCTGACCCGGAGACCTCGTAGCGGAGCGCCTCCTCGACGAGGCTGCGCCCGAAGCCGCGCCGTTCGGGCTGCGCGGCGAGGGGAACGCCTTCCTCGCGCCAGTGCATGCGGAGGAAGGGACCATCGGCGCCGCCTTCGATCGCCCACGTCAGCGAGACGCGCCCGTCGGGGCGTGAGAGGCCGCCGTACTTCGCGGCGTTGGTGGCCAATTCGTGGAGCGTGATGCAGAGGGCGGAAGCGACGCGGGGGGGGAGCAGGGTGTCGGGCCCGTCGAGGCGGACGCGCCCGCCGCCGGAGTACGCCGTGAGCGTCTGCTCAAGGAGCGCGCGGAGGCGGACGCCGTCCCACCGCTGCTGCGAGAGCAGCGTGTGCAGCCCCGCGAGCGCCATGATGCGCCCCGCGAACGCGTTCTTGACGTCGCGCAGCGCCTCGGCGTGCTCGGGCGCGACCCGATCGAACGAGCGCTCGGCGATGGAGAGCACGGCGGAGAGGTTGTTCTTCACCCGGTGGTTGAGTTCCTGGACCATGAGCGCCTGGCGCCGCTCCGCGGCCTTGCGCTCGCGGATGTCGGTGATGCTGCCGCGGATGAGCGCCCCGTCGTCGGAGGGGAGTCGCACGAGCCGGACCTCGCAGAGCACGTCTTCGCCGGCGCTGTTGCGGTGGGTCCACTCGAAGACCGGCGTCTCGCCCCGGAGCGCGCGCCCGACCTGGTCGGTCACGCCGTCGCGGGAGGGCCGCCCGCCGGGCTGGGTGGGCGGGCTGAGGGCGGCGGGGCTGGTCTCGAGGAGGGCCTCACGCGGGAGACCGAAGAGGCGCTCGGCGTTGTGATTGGCCTCGACAAACTTCCCCGACTCGACGCTCATGATCACGATCGCCTCGGGCGCGTGCTCCACCAGCGTGCGGAAGGTGGCCTCGCTGCGGCGCAGGGCGTCGTCGGCCTCGTGGCGCTCGGTCACGTCGTGGATGTAGCCGTGCCAGAGCGTGCCGCCGTCGGGCAGGCGCTCGGGGACGGAACGCCCCTCGAGCCAGCGCAGCCCGCGACGGGGCAGGCGCACGCGGTACTCGCAGCCCCAGGGCTCGAGCGTCGCGATCGAGCGGTTGATGCTGGCGACGATCATCTCGATGTCGTCGGGGTGCAGCACGCGGAAGACGTCCTCGGCGGACTCGCGCACCTGCTCGGGGGTGACCTCGTAGATGTCGCGGATGCCCTCGCTGGCGTAGGGGAAGCAGCTCGTGCCGTCGGCGCGCTGCAGGTACTGGTAGATGACGCCGGGGATCTGCTGCGACAGCTTGCGGAGGAGGGCGTCGCGCTCCCCGAGCAAGGCCTCCGCGCCGCGCTTGCCCCGGAGCATCGTCCGCATGAGCGCGAAGAGCAGGACCGCCGAGACGGTGACGAAGAACAGGCCCTTGGATGTCTGGACCAGGTCGCCGCCGGCCGACCGGTCGGTGAAGACGCGCACCACCGCGTCGGATCCGACGATCCAGACGATGGACGCCAACCAATAGACGCCCGCGATGCGCAGCGGCGTGAGCGCGCCCACACGACCCCAGCCCCGGTTGTCGCTCGCGCCGCGCGCTCGCTCCATGCCCCCCAGTATGCGTCGCCACGCCCCGGTGGCAAGGCGCGACCCGCGGGCGCCCCGGCGCCGCTCAGCCCTGGCCCGCGTCCGCCCGGGTCGCCTCGCGGAGTTCGAGCGTGACCCCCTCGGGCAGGTGCGCGGCGACCCTGGTCACCACGTCGCCCTCGACCGCGCGCGCGAACGCCCGCCGGCGCGTCTTGCCCATGATGAGCGTGTCGCACCCGTACGTCACCGTGTAGTCCAGGATCTCGTCCGCGATGTCCGTGCTGCAGACGTACAGCGGCACGCACGCCACCCCCGCCTCGCGCGCCAGCATCATCGTCGTGCCCAGCGCCTCCTGCGCCTGCCGGTCGTCCTCGAGTCGCGGCGAGGCGGTCGCGCCCGCGTCCATCACGCGCAGCGTCCGCACGTAGATCGTGAACAGCGTGGCGCCGCGCGCCCGCGCCACCGCCACCGCGTACTCGCTCTGGCTCCGCCCTCTCGCGGCCAGCATGATGCGCGGGCGGCTCATGTCGATCGGCGGGGGCTCGCGCAGCGCCTCCGCGATCCAGCCGTGCGCCGGCTCCAGCGACGCGGCCTCGGGCGCACGGCGCGCCGCGCGCACCACGAACCGCGTCACCAGGACGGCGCCGACTACGGAGCCCACGAAGAGCGTCGCGTGCGGCTTGGTCACCAGGATCGTCGCCTCGATCGCCAGCATCACCACGCCCACCAGCAGCAGCCCGGCGCGCTCGCCGCGCCCCACGTCCAGCCCTCGGCCCAGCGCCACCGCCAGCACGTTCGTCGTGATGGCGCCGCACACCCCCACCGCGTACAGGTCCGCCAGGCGCGGCGTGTCGCTCACCACCAGCAGCACCGCCGCCGGCGCGATGCACGCGACCACCAGCGGGAGCCACGGCACGCCCGAGTAGTTCAGGCGCGTGGATATGCGCGGCAGCTCGCGGTCCTGCCCCATCGCGTACTGCACACCCACCATCCCCATGATCGCGGTGTTGCCCGCCGAGATCAGCAGCAGGGCGCACACCACCCCCACCACCGCGGCGAACCATCGCCCCGCCGTCTCCCCCGCCGTGCGCGTCCCCCCGGCCCTTGCCAGCGTTTTGAGCGCCGTGTCCCTGTACTCGCGCACGTCGGCGGGCACGGGGTCGCGCGCCGTGTGCTCCGCTGCGGGCGGCGCGGACGGGCCCGCCGCCGCCGCCGCTTCGCGGTACGTCACCGCGTCAGGCTGCGAAACCTCCGCGAACCGTGGCAGCCCGGCGAGCGCCAGCGCGAACAGCAGGATGAGGACCACCACCTCGGCGAGCACAGGCCAGATCGTCCGCTTCGCCGTGCGACGGACCGGCTCTTTCATCACCCCGGTCATGTTCGCAACCACTTCGACTCCCGACAGCGCGAGCACGATGTGCACCAGCGCCATCCAGCGCTCGCCGCCCGACGACACGCTCGGGTGCCCAAGCGTCGTCGAGCGGAGTCCCTCCGGGACGAACCGCAGACAGACCGCCGCCACCGACACCGACACCACCAGCGCCGCCACCGCGATCACCAGCGCGAGGCGCCCCGCGCTCTTCGAGCCGAACCAGTTCACCACGCCCACGACGCCGATCACCGCGATCGAGCCGCCCGCGACCCACTCGTGGCGCACGCCGAAGTAGTGCATCGCCTCGACCACCGACAGCGACGCCGTGATGATGTACCCGCAGAACAGCAGCGTGGCCCCCACCAGCCCTAGCAGCGGGTGGATGCGCCGCGCCGACGCGTACACCCCGCCCCCGTCCGGGAAGTTCCGGCAGATGATCGTGTACGCCCATGCCACCCCCGCCATCAGCACGCTCATCGCCAGCAGGAACAGCGGCGTCGCGTGGGCGGTGTAGAAGAACGCCAGCCCCAGCACGTACAGCCGGCTCGTCCCCCAGTCGCCGAACAACAGCGCCCCGGCGTGGCGCCAATCCAGGTTCCTCGGCCGTTTCTGGGTGACCAGCACTGCGTTGGACCCTGGGCTCGCCTCGCTCGCGTCGCGCCGCCCCGCCGTCAGAACACCATCGACGGGAGCGCGCTGCGTTGAACGCCCGCCATCCTACTTCCCCGTCGCCCCGGCCCCCACCGGGATCCGACGCCGAGCGAGGCCCCGCCGATTTCCCCTCGGAATCCGGCGTCCGGCGGCTAGACTGCCCCCATGAGCGCCCCCCACTCGT
>CAYVSR010000122.1:0-7609 GCA_964453125.1 uncultured Phycisphaeraceae bacterium
GTACTTCGCCTCCTGGATCAGGCGCGCGGCGGACTTCGCGACCTCCTCGATCTTCTTGCGCTCGACCAGCGGCGCCGGGCCCTCTTCGATGATCTTCTGGTGGCGGCGCTGCATCGAGCAGTCGCGCTCGAACAGGTGCACGGCGTTGCCGTGCTTGTCGCCGACGACCTGGATCTCGATGTGCCGGGCCGATTCGAGGAACTTCTCGATATAGACCGAGCCGTTGCCGAACGCGGCCTCGGCCTCGTTGGCCGCCTGCTTGAGGCCGGACTTCAGCGCCGCCTCGTTGTGCGCGATCCGCATGCCGCGACCGCCGCCGCCGCCGGCCGCCTTGATGATGACCGGGTAGCCGATCTTGGCGGCGGTGCGCACCGCGTCGGGCTCGTTGTCGATGGCGCCGTCGGACCCGGGGAAGACCGGGACCTTGCTCTCTCGCGCCGCCTGCTTGCACGAGACCTTGTTGCCCAGGCGCGCCATCGCCTCGGGCGAGGGGCCGATGAACTCGATTTTGCAGTCGCGGCAGACCTCGGCGAAATGCGAGTTCTCGGAGAGGAACCCGTACCCGGGGTGGATGGCGTCGACGTTATAGACCTCGGCCGCGCTGATGATGCGCGCGATGTTGAGGTACGAGTCCGACGACTTCGCCTCGCCGATGCACACCGTCTTGTCCGCGAGGCGCAGCCACGGGCCGTCCGCGTCCGCCTTCGAGTAGACGCACACCGTCTCGATGCCCAGTTCGCGGCACGCGCGGATGACGCGCAGCGCGATCTCGCCGCGGTTGGCGATCAGGATGCGGCTGAAGGCGGCGCCCACCGGGTTACGCCGGGCTCACCAGGAACAGCTTCTGGCCGAACTCGACGGGCTGACCGTTCTCGACCAGCAGGCGGGTGATGCGCCCGCCCTTCTCCGCCTTGATCTCGTTGAAGACCTTCATCGCCTCGATGATGCACACCACGTCGTTGGGGCTCACCACCGTGCCCACCTGCACGAACGGCGGGCTGTCCGGGTCCGAAGCGGAGTAGTACGTCCCCACCATCGGCGACTCGATCGCGGCGCCCAGGTCGGCCGCCGGGGCCGCGGGCGCCCCGCCCGGCGGGGCCGGAGCCGCCGCGGGCAGGTGCATCGGAGCCGGCGCGGCGTACTGCACGGGGCCGCCGAAACCTCGCTTGAGGGCGATGGTGTCCTCGCCCTTTCGGAGATCGAGTTCGGAGAGGTCGTTGTCGACCATCAGCCGCACGAGTTCCTTGAGCGTGTCGATGTCGATCATGCCGTGTGATGCCCCAAGAGTTCGGAGTACGGTCGGGCGCGGAGTATACCGGCGGTGGTTGGCGCCGCCAACGGGGCCGGCCGGGCGCGCATCAGAACGCGCGCGGGGCCTCGGCGTCCCACGACGATGGTCGGAGGCACACGGGCGGGGCCAGCGCCTCGAGCATGATGACCGCGCGTCGCCACTGCTCGGCCTGCGTGGGCAACGAGAGAGGTTCCGCGCCACGCGATCCCGTCGGCGCGTCTGCGTGCGGGCGCGGGCGCGTGGTCGCGCCCTCGCCCTCCTGATCGTGGCGCGTCTCCCACTGCGTGGTCGGGAGGGATGCTTCCAGCGAACGCGCCGTCGGCTGCTTGGCCTGCGCCGGGCGCGGCGAGCCCGACTTCGCCGCGCGCTGGCCGGCGCCGGGCGGGCGCGGGCCCTTGGGCTTCCTCGTCTGCGGGCGCGGGGCGCCGGGCACGATCGTGCCGGAGGACATCGGGCCCGTGGAGGGCAGCCGGGCGGCGGTGGGGGGCGCCTGGCGCGGCTGGGGCGCCGCCTTGGCGGACTCGCGCTGGCGCCGGCGCAACTCCTCGAGTTGGCGCTGACGGGCGAGCGCCTCGCGCCGCATCCGCAGTTCCTCGTCCATCGAGACCGTGGCCGGACGGGAGAGTTCGGTCGGCGAAGGGGGCGCGGCGGCGCGCCCGGTGCGGAGTTCTTCGTACTTGCGTGCCGCGGACCGGCGCCGCTGCTCGTTGATGGCCTGCTGCTCGCGGAGCTTGCGGAAGATCCACTGGAGGGCGGACATGCCGACCGAGGCGCCGATGACGATCAGGACCGTGTTCTGCTGGAGCCAGTTGATGAAGCGCTGGAACGTCACGCTCCGGATCATAGCGGGACGCGGCTTTGGCCCCGGGGCGGGGGCGCCGGTAGACTGACGGCAGCATGCCCCTCACGACACGGACATCCCGGCGCGCGGCCCTCGCGGCGATGCTCGCCCTCGGCGCGGCGCTCGGCGCGCTCGCGGTCGCCCGGCCCCCGGCGCCGCCCAGTCCCGGCGTGCGACTTGTCGTGGACTACGCCGACGGCACGCAGAAGGTGTTCAAGAGCCTGGCGTGGTCGAAGGGCATGACGGTGCTCGACGCCATGAACCTCGCCAAGCCGGGCCCGCGCGGGCTCAACTTCGAGTTCACAGGGCAGGGCGAGACGGGCTTCCTCAAGCGCATCGACGACCTCGCGAACGAGGGCGCCGGCAAGCGGAACTGGGTCTACTGGGTGAACGCGACGCTGGGCGACCGCTCCTTCGCCGCCAAGACGCTCGAGCCGGCCGACGTGGTGCAGTGGGAGTTCGCGTCGCCCAAGACGCTCAAGGAAGGGAACGAATGACCGACGGCATCGCCAGCAGGCCCCGATGGGCGGACCCCCTGATCGCCCTCTCGCTCGTGGCGTTCATCGTCGCGTGGCGGATCGCGCTGCACGCGCCGAACCTCGCGCCGGTGGCGGCCGCGTCGCTGTTCGCCGGGTTCGCGCTGCGCTCGCGCTGGCTGGCGCTGAGCGTGGCGCCGCTGGGCATGCTGCTGAGCGACCTGCGCCTCGGGTTCTACGAGCCGGGCATCGTGGCGGCGGTGTACGTCTGCCTGCTGGCGCCGGTTTCGCTGCGCGGCGTCCTCCGCTCCGCGGGCTCGGGCAAGGCGTGGGCGGCGAGGATCGGCCTCGGCGCCGTCGGCGCCTCGCTGCTGTTCTTTGTGGCGACGAACCTCGCGGTGTGGGCGTGGTCGGGCTGGTACGCCCGAACGGCCGAGGGGCTGGCGCTCTGCTACACGGCGGCGCTGCCATTCCTGAAGTACACCCTCGCTGGCGACGCGCTGTTCAGCGCCCTGTTCTTCGGGGCGTACGCGCTGGCGACCCGGCGCGCCGCGGCCGGCGCCCCGATCACTCGCGCGGCGTGAACTCATCCTCGATCGCGCTCCGCAGGGCGCCGAGGGTCTCGGCGGAGTGCAGCGGGAACGCCCACTCGCGGCTCGTGACCAGCGCGTGCTCGCCCGCGCGAGCGCGGGCGTTCGACGCGTCGCGCTGGAGCGCGGCCAGCGCGTCGGTGTTGGCCCGCCGATATCCGTCCAGAAACGCCTGCAGCGATCGGTAGGCGGCCCTGGGGTCGCCGCCGCCCGCCTTGGCTTCGCGCACCCGGTCCAGCAGCGCCGCCCGCTCCCCTGAGAGCTCCACCCGGCCGACGACCGCCGGATCGTGGCGCGCGTGGTGGGCCCGCCACGACGCTCGTGCGGCGTCCGCGGGCGAGGGCGGCGCCGGCCGATCGAACTCAAGCAGCGCCGTGGCGGAGACCACCGCGAGAGGGGCGAGTTCACGCCCCAGCCAGGCGCGCGCCCATCGTTCGGTCGCGCGGTCGTAGCGCCCGCCCCCCACGCCGTGGATGAACAGGTCGCAGCCCGCGAGGCGGAGCAGCAGCGTCAGGAAGAGCGCCCGCGGCGCGAGATGCTCGGACTGGCCTGTGGCAAGCGTGGCCGCGAACACGCGCTCGCGCGGGGAACCCGGGCGCGCGATCCAGAACGGCAGTTCGATCGCGCCGACCGTCGACAGCGCCGCGAGCCCTGCGCCCGGCGTCGCCTCCACCGCGTCGTTGTACGCGCGCACGCACGCGCCGGGGTCGGATCGCATGCGCTCGACCAGCGAGCGGAAGAGACTCGTGCGCCAAAGTTCCGTCGCGAACGCTGCGGGCGCGGTCGGGGCGAACGGGCGCATCAGGTCCGCGATGGCGCCCGCCGCCTGGCGCGCGCTGGTGGGGGCGCCCGCGTGCGCGTTGAGCGCCTGCGCAACTTCCACGGCGCCGGGCGGCGCTCCTGCCGCGAGGGTCACTCGGCCCGGTGGGAGCGATCCCGCCGCTGCACCGGGCACGGGGGCCGGGCCCGCGAGTCCTTCTCGGGCGACGAGCGCGCCGCCCGCATCCTCGATCGGCACACGAACCGCGAACGGGTTCACCTCGTCCTGGTCCACCCACACCCACGCGGGCTTCGCGCCCAGCGTCCGGGCGGCCGCGTCGCACGCGATGTACTTGGCGAGGATGCCGCAGTGCCAGACCCACGGCTGGTGCCCCGTCATCACGATCGGGGCGTCGGTCGGCAGGCCGAGTTCTCGCCGGAAGTGCGCCGCCTCCTCACTGTTGCGCACGCCGAGCCACGCGCGCAGCGCCGGCCCCCAGCGCTGCGCCGGCGGGTCGATCGTGATGCTCGGCGGGGCGCGCACGCGCTGGGCAGCCTACGCCCCGGCTTGCGCTTCGGCGCAGTCGCTCCGCACGCCGCTCAGCGAGACCGTCGGCAGCCGGTCGCGGCAGCGCGCCAGCTCGCAGTGCAGCACGTCGCGGTAGTGCGCGAGGCGCGACGGCGCGTGGTTCAGCGGGCCGCCGAACGTTCGCGTCGGGTCGTTGTAGATCAGCCGCACCGGGATCTCGCGGATGCGCAGCCCCGCCGCCACGGCCTGCACCCAGAACTGCATGGGGAACGCGTAGCCATCGACCGACAGCGACAGACGCTTCAGGGCTTCCACCCGGTACGCCTTGAAGCCGCAGAACGCGTCGGTCAGCGACAGCCCCAGGCGCGCGTTCACCTCTTCGGTGATCTCCGCGTTGATGGCGCGCCGCTCGGGGGGCGGGATGTCCCCCTCGCAGGTGGGCTTGAGGTACCGCGAGCCGCTTACGACGTCGACGCCCCAGTGCGTCGCCGCGTCGATGAATCGTGGGATCGCCGCGGGCTCGTGCTGCTCGTCGCAGTCCATGGTGATCACCCAGTCGAAGGCGTCCACCGCGGCCCAGCGGAAGGCGTGCAGCATGGCCCGCCCGTACCCCCGGTTCGTCGCGTGCCGGATGACCCCGACCGGCAGGCCCGGCAGCAGGGAGGGCGTGTCGTCCGTCGACCCGTCGTCGATCACCAGCACGTCCGCGTTCTGCTCCAGCACGCGCGACAGCACCGACCGGACGTGGCGGGCTTCGTTGTAGACGGGGACGGCGACGAGAAACCGCATGCAGAACTCTCCCGTGGGTGGGGCGGCTCGCCCGTGGTTCGGACGTGATGGTATGGCGCGCCCCCGGACCTCGGCCGAGCGCGTCATCGCGGCGCGACGATGGGGCTCGATTCCGTGGCTTTCACCCGGTCGCGGTCGATGTCCCACGTGATCGACTTCGCCGCGCTCGCCTGGCCCGAGCCCTCGTCGAACACCGTCACGACGTTGCCCGGCGCCGCGGTCACTTCCGCGGTGCGCGCGCCGTTCGCGAACCGGTACACAAGCCGGTCGCCGGTGAGCTGGCGTGCGCCGCGCCGGGCGTACACGGCGCCCTGGGCGTCCGCCTCGCGGAGTTCCTCGGCGGCGTCGGCGAGCGTCGCCGCGAGGCGCTCGCACTCCAGTTCCACGGCCTCGTTCGCGCCGGACGGGAGGTGGCGCAGGCGCACCTTGCCTCGCGCATCGCCGCGACGGTTGGGGTGCGAGAAGGACATCGTTTCGCCCCATTCGAGGAGCGTCGTGCCACCGGCAACCGGCGCGCCGCCGGGCTTGGGCGCCTCGACGCCGGGCGCAGTGCGTCGATCCTCCAGCAGCAGCCGGCCCGCGCCGGGCACGGTCAGCGTCTGCGTGGCGGCGTCGCCCTCGATCCGGTCCGCGTCGAGGAAGACGAGGCCCTCGAGGCGCAGTCCGTTCTCACCGGCCGGGTCTTCAACGAATCGACGGGACTCGATCCGCGCCTTGTCGGCGCCCTCCTCAAACTCCGACTTGCCGAGCAGAGCGATCGACAGCACTTCCCTCGACGCGGGCTTGGCCCCCGGCTCAGCGGGGGCCTCGGAGGCAGGCCCCGGCGTGAGGTTGACGGCAAGTCGAGCGCCTTTCGCCTCGTGGCGCTCCAGCGGACCGTGCGTGCCGACCGCCAGCACGTTCCCTGCGCACTCGGCGCGTCCGGTCGCGTCGTCGAAGGTCATCGAGTCCGTCCACTCCACCACCAGCCGGTCCACCGCGAGCAGCCCGTCGCCCGCGACGCCGACGTGCTCGGCCGAGCCCGCGCCGAAGACCGTCGCCGTGCGCACCGTCCCGCCGACCAGGCGCATCGACTCGGCGCGGAGCGTGTCGGGCCCCTTGGCGATCGACGCCGCCCCGAGCAATTCGACGAGTTCCTCGCCCGGCCGGGCGCGGAGGCGATCCGCCCGGGCCTCGATGAAGTCGGGCGCCTCGCCGGTGCGGACGAACACGCCCAGATCGGCGCTCAGCGCGGCGACGCGCGTGCGCCCTGATTCGTCGGGCGCAAAGGTCGTCTCGACCAGCTCCGCCTCGATGCTCGACCCCTCGCGCTGGGCGCGGACATTCCCCATCGCCGTGGCCACCGTCGGGTTGGCGCGCCGCCGGTCCGCGGAGGGCTCGAAGGCGACGTCGAGGCGATCGGCCGAGGCCCTGCCGTCGCCCGCGGCGTCGGCGACCGCCTCGCCCTCCACACGCACCCCGGTGATCAGCGGGCGCCCGCGCTCGCCCTCCTCAAACGTCGCGCGGAGCGAGGCGCCGGTGAGCAGCATCGCGCCCTCGCGTGCTCGGACGTCGTCGGTGAACGACGCGGATCGCAGCGTCAGCGTCTTGCCGTCCATCGAGCGCGCAAGGCCGATGTCCGCTCGTCCGCGCCACGAGATGTCCCGCGCCCCGTCGTCGGCGGTCTGCCCCTGCGCAAGCGCCTTGCCGATCGCGCCCAGCTGCCCGGGCCCGGGGAAGGAGGCGACGCCCGTGCCCAGGTTGGCCTCGATGCGGGAGGTGTGCGCCTCGCCCGCGTCGTGCATGCGCACGATGGCGCCGCGAGGGCCGAGGCCTGAGAGCGCCAACACTCGTGTGCGCAGCCCGTACTCGATGGTCGCCGCTTCGGCGTGGGCGCGGAAGGATTCGTCGTCGAACCGGACGATGCCGCGCTTGGGCGCCGAGAAGCGCACGAACACGTCGTCTTCACCCAGTTCGCTCGGGCGCGTCGCGAGCGGGCGCAGCGTGAGGGCGCCGGCCCACGTGAGCGTGACGGGGTCGCGCTGCCCTGCGCCGGCCTGCGCGGTGGCGCCCTCGGCTGACTGACCGGCCGGCCCCGGCTCGCCCGTCACGGGCAGGATCGGCAGCACCGCGTCCGGTGCGAGCGAGCCGCCCAGCAGGCGCGCCCACACCTCGAGCACGTCCGCGTCCACCACGCTTGAGCCGGCGGCGATCTTCACCGGTCCGGCAAAGTCCACGCGGTACAGGTCTTCGCGCGGCGCGACCGTCTCGACGCCGGGAGCGTCGCCCGCCGCGCCCTCGGCGACAGCGACGGGAGGCGCGGCTCGTGCCGGCGCCGCCCGCTTGCCGGCGCCC
>CAYVSR010000123.1:0-7608 GCA_964453125.1 uncultured Phycisphaeraceae bacterium
AGTTGCACGTCGGCGAGATCTCCGACGCCTCCGTCGGGAAGAGGCGCAGCCCGAGCGGGCCGAGCAGGTCCTCGATCGTCGGGGGCAGTTCGCCCGCGAGCAGGCGCGCGGCGTAGATCGCCTGGTCGGCCATGGCCTTCGAGGCGCGGTCCCAATCCGTGTGGCTCAGCGTCGTGACCGTCAGGGTCGTGGCCCGCGCGACGCCCGGGCGCTCCTGCACCACCGCCGTCGCCATGCCGCGCGCGAACGCCATCTCGCGCACCTTGCCCGACTTGTTCAGCTCCAGCCCCTCGCGCAGCGGCTCGCCCTCGGCGGCGGCCTCGATGGTTCGCATCCACCGCGAGCCCGCCCACCCCGGCGCGCGATCGCTCATCAGCAGCGCCGGCGCGATGGCCTCGGGGCCGATCGACGGCGCGGGCGCATCGGCGCCCTCGGCAGAGCCGTTTGGCCGGATGGGTCCTGCGCGGCTCACGCCTCCACCTCCTCGGGTTCGTCGGCGATCGCCGCGATCGTCGCCTCGGCCTCAGCCGCCGAGCGGGCTTTCGCCTTGGGCGACGGCACGTCGTCCTCGTCGTCCTCGATCGCGTCGGCGCCGAGCGTGACGAGGTCGCGAAGCTGCGCGGTCGAGAGTTCGGTCAGCCACTGCTCGCCCGCGCCGATGATGCGCTGGGCGAGGTCGGTCTTCTGCTCGATCATCTCGTCGATGCGCTCCTCGAGCGTGCCCGAGACGACGAACTTGTGCACCTGCACCGTGCGCGTCTGGCCGATGCGGTGGGCGCGGTCGGTCGCCTGGTTCTCGACGGCGGGGTTCCACCAGCGGTCGTAGTGGAACACGTGGCTCGCCGCGGTGAGGTTGAGGCCCACGCCGCCGGCCTTGAGCGAGAGCAGGAAGATCGGCGCCGTGCCGTCGCGCTTCTGGAAGCGGTCGATCATCGCCTGGCGCTGGGGCTGCGAGACCCCGCCGTGCATGAAGAGGATCTCGCGGTCGAGGTGGTGCGCGAGCATCGCCTGCAGCAGGCGGCCCATCTGGCGGAACTGCGTGAACACCAGGGCGCTGTCGCCCGCCGAGACAACCTCCTCGAGCATCTCGATGAGCCGGCCCGACTTGCCGCTGCGCGCCGCCTGCGGCGGGGACACGCCGTCAAAGTCGTGGTCGCGCAGCAGCTGCGAGGGGTGGTTGCAGATCTGCTTGAGGCGCACCAGCGACGCCAGCACCACGCCGCGCCGGCGGATGCCCTCGGTCTGCTCGGCCTGCGTGAGCATGCGCTTCACGGCGGCCTCGTACAGCGTGGCCTGCTCGGGGGTGAGGCGCGTGTAGACCTTCGTCTCGACCTTCGCCGGAAGGTCCGCGGTGACCAGCGGGTCGGTCTTGAGGCGGCGCAGCACGAAGGGCTGCACCAGCGACCGCAGCTGGCGCCCGCGCGCCTTGTCGCGCGTGCGCTCGATGGGCGCGGCGAAGCGGCGCCGGAACTCGCCGTGCGAGCCCAGCAGTTTCGGGTTGCAGAAGTCCATGATGGACCACAGTTCCGACAGGCGGTTCTCGACCGGCGTGCCGGTGAGGGCGATGCGCCGCGGCGCCGCGAGCGCCCGCACGGCCTGGCTCTGCTTCGACGCGGCGTTCTTGACGTTCTGCGCCTCGTCCAGCACCACGCGCCGCCACTTGACGAGCCCAAGGCTCTCGCGGTCGCGGTGCGCGAGGGCGTACGTCGTGAAGGTGACGTCGGCGGTGGTGGCGGCGTCGGCGAAGGCGTCGCCCTGCGGGCGCAGGGCGCCGTGGTGCACGTGCGTGCGGAGTTTCGGCGCGAAGCGGCGCGTCTCGCGCACCCAGTTCTCGACGACGGACATGGGCGCCACGACGAGCGTGGGCCCCAGCGCGTGCCCCTCGGGCAGCCCCGTGCGCTCGTGCGCGAGCAGCGCGAGCAGTTGCACCGTCTTGCCCAGGCCCATGTCGTCCGCGAGGCAGGCGCCCAGGCCGAATCGGTCGAGGAACGCGAGCCACGCGAGGCCCCGCAACTGATACGGGCGCAGAGCGCCGTGGAACTCGGCGGGCTGGGCCACGTTGGGCATCTTCTCTTCTGTCTGGCTGAGCAGCCCGGCGACCCAGCCGGTGGCGTCCATCCCGAGGATCGGGAGGCCCGTCTTCTCGGCGTCCCACGCGAAGGCGAGGCGCAGCGCCTCCGACACGGGCGCCTGCCCGCCGGGGTTCTCGCGCAGGAATTTCACCGCGGCGGTCACGTCTTCCTGCCGGATCTCAACCCACTGCCCCGCGACGCGAATCAGCGGCGCCCGCTGCGCCGCCAGCGACTCGAATTCCTTGAGGGTGAGCGCCGTGTCTCCCACCGCGATCTGCCACCGATAGCCGACGAGCGACTCGAGCCCGACGCTCGCACTCGCGCCGCCCGGGCCCGATGCGCCGGCGCCGCCGGGCAGGCCGAGGTCCACGTCTTCGCTCTCGATCTGGAGGCGGGCGCCGAGGCGTGAGGTGGGCGCGTCCCACCACTCGGGGGCGATGGCGCCGAATCCCTGCTCGATGAGAATCGGCCGGTGCTCTCGCAGGAACTCGTACGCCTTGCTCGTGGTGAGCGTGAGCGACACCGGGCGCTGCGATTCGAGCGCTTCTTCGAGCGTGGGGTAGAGGCGCGCCGCGCGCGCCAGTTCGCCCAGCAGCAGTTCCTGCGGGCGCTCGATGCGCCTGCCGCGCACCACCGCCGCGTCGCCCAGCGACCACGCCTCCTCGGCGCTGATGGTTTCTTCCGGGTCGTCCGCCGACTGCAGGTGGAACGAGAGTTCCCACTCCAGGTTCTCGCCGGGCGTGCGGAGGTCCGGCGGCACGTCGGTCGGCTCGTCCAGGCGAAGGCACAGTCGCCACGACGACCCGGCCCCGCGGTCCTCGAGGCCGGCGATCCACTGGCGCACGCCGCGGATGGTGCTTGCGCGCGAGTCGGGGGCGAGCGAGACCGTGCGGGACTCGCCGAGCAGACCTGCCAGCCAGGCCACCGCGGGATCGGTCTGGTCGCGCCCGTCCACCGCGTCGAGGAACGACTCGGCACGAAGGGCGGCGCGGACCTCCGCGTTGGCCACGGCGCCGAGGAACTCTTCGAGCAGCAGGCCCCGGTCGTGCTGCAGCGCATCGACCCCGGCGCGTGCCGCAGGGGGCATGGCGAGCGCGAGCGCCCGGGCGCGCTGGGCTGTGGCCTTGTCGGCGAGCCAGGGGCGCCAGGAGGCGCGGGCCTCGCCGGCGCCGTCGTGCGCGACCCAGGCGACGAACCGCTGGTCGGCGAGGAGTGCGCGGGCGAAACGCGCAGCGCACGCGAAGAACCGGACGCTGTCGCCCAGCACGGGGCGGTCGTGCCCGTTGACCGGCTCGGCGGCGGCGTCGTCGAGGGCGATCAGCGCCGCGCCGCCCTCGGCCCCTGCGAACGCCAGACACGGGGCGTCCCACTTCGCCAGGGCGGGCGGGCCCGAACGCTCCGCGTGTCCGGTGCGGTGCGCGAGCGAGGCGCTCGGCAGCGGAAGGCCGGCGTCGGAGGGCAGCGAGAGAACGACGGAAGCGCGCTGGTGCGGCGCGTCGCCCGCGAGCGCGCCGGCGAGTTCGTCGTGCGTGGCGCCGAACGGGTGCGCCGCGGCATCGCCCGGGGCGGCGCTCGCGCGAGCGACTTCCCCAGCGCGGACCGCGTGCTCGCCCCACAGGCGAAGCGCCCCGTCGCTCCAGCAGGCGTGCAAGACGATCATCCGAGGCGTGCCTCTCCCAGCGCGTGTGCGCCCGGCGCGGCTGCGCGGGGCTGTGGTTCGTGACCGAATGAGGGCGGAGGGAATTGAACCCTCGACCAACGGATTAAAAGTCCGCTGCTCTACCGGGCTGAGCTACGCCCTCGGCCGAGCGCGCGCCGGGAGGCGGCCCCCCGCGCGCGAAGGGGGAAATAGTAGCGGGTTCCCCCGGCGTTCGGATCGGACGCCCGCGAATAGGTTGCGCCTATCCTTGAGGTTCTTCCGATGTCCCGCCACAGGACCATCGCCGAGCAGGCCGTCGCGCAGCTCCTCAGCGCGTACCGCAAGGGCTTCTTCCCCATGGCGGACGTCCGCACCGGCGACGTCCGATGGTTCAACCCCGAGACCCGCGGCGTGATGCCCATCACCGCCCCCGCGCCCGAGGTCTCCCCCGAAGACGCCCCGCTCTCCGACGCCGTCTTTCACGTCCCCCGCACGCTGCGCCAGCGCGTCCGTTCCGGCAGGTTCACCATCACCAGCGACCGCGCCTTCGCCGCCACCATCGTGGGCTGCGCCGACCCCTCGCGCGACGGCGCCTGGATCGACGAGACCATCATCCGCACCTACCGCCTCCTGCACGACGCCGGCCACGCCCACTCCATCGAGGCCTGGCTCCCCGACCCCGACGCGCCCATCGACGCCGACGCCCCGGTCGACATCGGGCGCGAGCGCGCGGGCGCGTCCGGCCCGCCCCTGCGACTCGTCGGCGGTCTCTACGGCGTGTCGCTCGGCGCCGCGTTCTTCGGCGAGTCCATGTTCTCGCGCGACGACTGGGGCGGGCGCGACGCCTCGAAGGTGTGCCTCGTGCACCTCGTCGCCCACCTGCGCCGGCGCGGCTACACGCTGCTCGACACGCAGATGTGGTCCTGGCACCTCGAGCAGTTCGGCTGCCGCGAGGTCCCGCGCGCGGCGTTCCTGCCGCTGCTCGAGAAAGCGTCGCGCAAACGCAGCGTGACCTGGGGCGAGTTCGAAGCGCTGCCGACGGACGGCGATTCGCCGGAGGACGCGCCGGGCAGCGCGCCGACCATCCAAAAGCGACTGCCTGGCGCCAACGCCTGAATCAAGATGGCCTTGCCGCGGCGTCACTCTCCCCGGATCATCAGAGCCGGGAGCGGCAGCGACCGGACACCAGGCGTACTGCCTCGCTTCCGAGCGTGCCACTTGCCCATCAGAGCCGGGAGCGGCAGCGACAGGACACCAGACCCGCTGCCTTAATTCCGAGCATGCCCCTCGCCCGTCCGAGCCGGGAGCGGCAGCGACCGGACACCAGATACGCTGCCTCCATGCCGGGCGAACCTCCTGCGTACCTCCTGACCTGGACGTGCTACGGCACGTGGCTCCACGGCGACGAGCGGTGGTCCATCAACAAGGGCCACAAAGACTTCCACGGCCCCTCGATCGCACCACACGAGGGCATGGAGCGAGCCGCCCGCGCACGCATGAAGGGCGACATCGTCCTTCTCACACCCGGCATGCGGCGCATCGCTGGTGACGCGATCCGCGAGCACGCCAGGCACAAAGGTTGGACAGATCACGCCGTCCATGTGCGGAACAACCATGGCCACGCCGTGATCGCTGCGCCGGGCAGGAAGCCCGATCCTGTCTTGGTGCAGGTCAAGGCCTGGGCGACGCGAGCGTTGCGCGATGAGGGGCTCGTCGCAGCGGGTGCGCGCGTATGGACCGAGGGCGGCAGCACGCGGTGGCTCTGGGACGAGAAGGGTCTGCGCGAGGCGATCGAGTATGTGATGGAACGGCAATGAGCCCCCGGAGCATCGTCGGCGTTGGCCCTTGCTCCCGTCGCTGCCGCTCCGGGCTCTGACGGAAGCTCAGACTCCCGTCCGCGAGGTCACGAATCCTCGATCGTCAGAGCCGGGAGCGGCAGCGACCGGACACCAGACCCGCTGCCTCCGTCCCCAGCGAACCAATCGCGCACTTGCGGACCTGAACGCGGTGTGACTTCAGGCGGTCGTGCGCGATGGAACGCGACTGGCCTTCTGATTGCCGGTGCTCGTACGTCGTTGCTCCCGTCGCTGCCGCTCCGGGCTCAGAACGAGTCAACGACGTTTCGCGGAACTCGCCGGGTTGTCTCCGCGTCGCTCCGATCCCGCGCCACGAACTCCCGCCCGCATTCGGGGCAGCGCGAGGCGAGGTCGAGACCTGCGAGGTCGTACTCGCACCTCGGGCAGACGTTGGCCTCGCGTTCGTCGGCGATTTCCCTACGCGCAACAATGCGGTACACCGCGGTCGACACGCCGCACAGGACCACGATCGCGCCCGCGATGTAGAAAGGGATGAAGAGCATGGCGATCGCGACGAACGGATCTGCTCGGAGATCGAGGTTGATGCCCGCGAGCCAGAGCAGACCGACGGACACGAGGAAGCCGAACCATCGGACGACGCGTGAGGCGCCTGGCCCAATCGTCCGATACGCGAGCCACGCCATCAGCCATGTCGCGATGAACGGCGCCGTGGCGCAGCAGGGGCCGAGCGTGAGCACAAAGATCGTAAGCCGGGCCGGTGGCATCACGCGCGTCGCGACGAGCACGAGCCCCACATAGATAATGCACGCCGGAATGCCCAGGAACAACGTGCGATGGATCGCGCGACGCTCTCTTGCCCATGCGAACGGGGTTCCCTTGGTGGGTCGCGTGGCGCTCACTGGCGGCGCATTCTATGAGCGGACTGCGGTGCGCTCGTGGGGGGCCATCGCGAACGCGATGGAGCGGCAGTGACGTTCGGTTGGCGAAGTCCGTGCGTCCTTGCTCCCGTCGCTGCCGCTCCGGGCTCTGATTGAGCCAATATCCCCGCGCTCGGCCCCCTCGGCTATTCGTCTCCCCCCCTCACCCGGAGCGCCGCCCCCATCGCAGCCGGACACCTCGGCTAGCCCCACGGCGGCAAGTCCCCTCTCTTCAACGCTCTCACCAACGCCGGCGCGCTCGCCGCGAACTATCCGTTCGCCACCATCGAGCCCAACGTCGGCATCGTCCCCATCCCCGACCCGCGACTCCGCATCATCCGCTCCTTCATCGAGTCGCAGAAGGTCATCCCCGCCGCGCTGCGCCTCGTCGACATCGCCGGCATCGTCCGCGGCGCCAGCAAAGGCGAGGGCCTCGGCAACAAGTTCCTCTCACACATCCGCGAGGTCGACGCCATCCTCCACGTCGTCCGCTGCTTCGAGAAAGCCGCCGGCGGCGAGGACGTCACGCACGTCGAGGGCTCCGTCAACCCCATCCGCGACATCGAGACCATCGAGACCGAACTCATCCTCGCCGACCTCGAAACCGTCGACGGCTCGCTCGGCAAGTCGGAGCGCGCCGCCAAGAGCCGCGAGCCCGAGGCGCTCGCCCGCTACGCCGCGCTCCAGAAACTCTCGCCCGTGCTCAACGCCGGCAACCCCGCGCGCGGCGTCACGTTCGAGCGCCCCGAAGAACAGAAGGCCGCCAAGGAACTCGGCCTGCTCAGCGCCAAGAAGGTGCTGTACATCGCCAACGTCGGCGAGGACGACCTCGAGGGCAAGGGCCCGCTGGCGATGCAGGTGCGCAAGCTCGCCGCCGAAGAGGGCATGCTCGTCGTCCCCGTGTGCGCGAAGGTGGAGAGCGAACTGGCCGAACTGAGCGAGGAAGACCGCACGGAAATGCTCGGCGCCCTTGGCCTCAAGGAGCCCGCGCTGCACAGCGTGGCGCACGAGGCGTACGCGCTGCTGGGCTTGCAGTCCTACTACACCGCGGGCCCGAAGGAAGTGCGCGCGTGGACGGTGCCCGTGGGCGCGACGGCGCCGCAGGCCGCGGGCGTGATCCACACCGACTTCGAGCGAGAAAACATCCGCGCCGAGATCTACTC
>CAYVSR010000124.1:0-5272 GCA_964453125.1 uncultured Phycisphaeraceae bacterium
CCCGCGCCGCGCGGGAGAGGCGCAGGAGAGGGCTCCACCCCTTCCGTTTCTACTCTGTCTTCGCTGAAGCATCGGCTGGGGCAACCCGACGCTCGGCGAGAGTGATGGCCAACGGGCGGCATCTCATGAGTTGTTCCAGACAACTACGCGATGTGCCGGAAGATCACAAACGCAATTGGAACCGTCATCATGAGTGGCCAAGTCGCCCAAAAGTACACGTTGAGCAGCAGGCGCGAGAGCGTACGGTTTCCGCGCGCGCGGGCGTCGGGCCGTTCGACACAATCGTAGGCGGCCATGATGAGGAATCCGCCGCCCCAGATGAGCATCGCGGCGAGCTGGAGCCCAATGAACTCAAGGCGTGCATGAAGGCCCGTTTGTTGACATACCACCCACCATCGCAGCGCCCCGACCGCGATGAGCGCCGGACCTCCCAGGAATCCTTGCGCGAGCGAGACCTTTGGAAACGGAAGACGGGAGGGGGTTGACATCAGACTGCTTCTCTGACAAACAGCGGATCGTCGCGCGGTAGGCAGAGCCAATCGAAAGTTGGCGATAACGCAGGCGAAAAACGCCAGCCCAGCGCCCCTGCGCTCACACACATGATACGCAACGGTCGCCTCTCCACAGCCACGCCCGAGGCTTGGCCATCTCTCGCGCCACGCGCCGGACTCCGTGACGCAGGCGACGCTCCCTCTCCCGCGCCGCGCGGGAGAGGCGCAGGAGAGGGCTCCACCCCTTCCGCGTCTACTCCGCCTTTGCCGATGCCTCGGCAGGAGCAACTATTGAACGATCGTCGGACCTCGGTACGATTGAGGACGCGCACGCTGCCCGATGAAACTCTCAATTCCATGAGCGATATCAAACACACGGGCGACGCGCCCATGGCGAATCCGTCTGAAAGCCGGCAGCGTGCCTTTCTGCTGCCGGAGTCGCGCACGTTGATCGAACTCGATACCTATAGGGTCCTCGAGACGCCACAGGGTGTCGAGCTGTCACCGGGGCGTCAGTACTGGTCACCTACCGGTCTCGTGCTGATGGCGCTGCCAGCCGCTGCTTGGACCGCCCTAGCGCTCGCGGCTCCGTTGTTTCCGCACCAGAAGAATGCACAGACCTTCGTGTACTCATGGGCTCCGCCCTTTCTTGTTGTCCTGTGGCTCTGCATGACCGGCGCGTGGGTGATCCATGTTGCCCGGCTCAAGCGCCGCGGGCCGCTTGTCATCGCTCACCAGCGTGAAGGGACGGTCGAGCTTCCCCGTTCGCGCACAACGGTCAACCGACAGCAATTGCGGGCCGTCCGCCTCTCCCGCGCGAGAATCCTCCCGTCCCCTGGTACGCATCACGAGTTCGGGACTCAGTTAGTCACGCAATTGATCCTGGACGTTACCAGTCAAGGCATGGAGCAGGCGTTGCTGGTGTCGACCCATGTTCAATCCGACCGCCGCCTCCGTGAGGCCGCGCGACGATTCGCCGAGTTGATCGACAAGCCCTATGTCGAGCGCGAACTTGCAAGGATCGACTGTCCTACCGCCACTGAGATCAGCAACTCGTTCAAGTTGGTCATTTGAACCGAACGAAGGACGGACGACTCGCTCGCGATCTGGCGCTTCGAAGCCGGTCCAACTCGATTCCCGCCTCACCCAAACCGCAGCGCCCCCGCGTCCGGGTTCGCGCCCACGTCCGCGCTCAGCGCCGTTGGCTCCAGCGCCGTCACGCCGTCCGGCCCGCACACCATGATCCTGCTCTTGCCCGCCTGCTTGGCGGCGTACAGCGCGTTGTCCGCCTGCGCCAGCAACTGGTCGCCGTCCGCCGGCGCCGAGAGCCCCAGGCACGCCACGCCGATCGACATCCCGCAGCGCAGCCCCACCCGCCCCATCTTCCCCGCCTCACGCTGGAACTTCGCCGACAGGCGCGCCCCAAGCGTCGCCGCGGTGGACCACGACGTGTGCGGCAGCAGGATCACGAACTCGTCACCGCCATACCGCGCCGCCACGTCCGACGACCGCACCGATCCGGCCACGATCCGCCCCGCCAGCGCCAGCAGCTCGTCGCCGCGCTGGTGGCCCAGCGTGTCGTTGATGGTCTTGAACCCGTCGAGGTCGATCATCAGGCACGCGAGGTCGGACGAGTAGCGCACCGCCTGGGCGTACATCTGGTCCATGCGTTCCGTCAGGCGCCGCCGGTTGGCGAGGCCCGTCAGGTCGTCCGTCAGCGCCATCGCCTCGAGCGACGACACCGCGCGCTCCAGTTCCTCGTTCTTGGCGCGCAGCGCGTCGAGCGAGTCCCCCAGCGCGCCCTGCAGGCGCCGGTTCTCTTCCTTCGTGCGCGCCAGCGCCAGGTTCTTCTCCACCGTCAGCGGCAGCGCGATGTGCGAGCCCGGCGTCAGCACCACCACGTCCGACGCCCCGGCGCGAACCGCCTCCAGCGCCGCGGGAACGTCCGGCTCGGCCGCCACGATGATCACCGGCAGGTCCGCGCGCACGCCCGAGAGCGCACGCAGCACGTCGAGGCCCGTGCCGTCGGGCAGGCGCGCGGCGCACAGCACGGCGCCGAACCTCGCGAGGTCCACCTCAGCGAGCGCCGCCACCGTCTCCACGCGCTCCACGCACGTCCGACGGAAGTGCCCCGTCAGCGTGATGGTCACGATCTCCGCGAGTTCGTCGTCCCCCTCCACCAGAAGGATCAGCGCGGCGCAGTCAGGCGCGGCGGGCGGTTCGATCGTCGGTGGGTGGCGGGGTCGCCCAGTCATTCGGGGGTGCTTCGCTGCGCGCGCAGATGCCGGCGCTCCCCGTGGTATCGGCCGTGTCGGACCCCGTCTGAACCCCGGTTTCCCGATACCCGGGGACGGCGCCCCGGCCTCGCAAGTCCCAGCCGACAAAGGCCCCAAGCCCCCCCCCCGCAATCCCCCGGCGCGCGCGCTATCGGCCCGTCCGCGCCGTCCACGCCGCGTCCAGCGAACGGGCGAAAACCACGCGGCCCGACTCCGCCCCCAGGCGGCGCGCCAGTTCCTCCATCAGCGTGCGCTCCTGGCGCAGCCTCGCGTCGCGCTCGCAGATGGCACGCACCGAATCGATCCCCGGCGCGGGCGCGCCGGGCGCCGGGTCCGCCTCGCGCCGCACGATCGCGAAGCCGTTGTCGATGCCGAAGGGCTCCGACGTCTCGCCGGGGCGCAGCGCCCCCAGCGCATCGCGCAGCGCCCCGGGGTACGACGGGTCCGCAAGGTTGATCGGCTCGATGATCCCGCCCCGCCGCGCGCTCGCGTCGCTGGATGCCGACGCCGCCACGTCCGCGAACGCCTCGCCCGCGAGGATGCGCCGGCGTGCCTCCGCGCACTCGCCCAGCGTGGGCGCCACCACGATGCGCGCCGGCACGCGCTCGCCGAAGCGCAGCGCGTACGCCTGGTCGATCGCCGCGGGCGTCAGCGCCACGTCCGGCTGCACGAGCGCCCGCAGCAGCGCGTTCCGCCGCAGCAGCGCCGCGAAGCGAGCATCGCCCAGCGATCGCGCCCGTCGCAGGTCCGTCAGCAGCGATGCGCGCCGCAGGGAATCCCCACGCTCATCGAGCGACTCGAGCAGCAGGCTCCGCTCCCGGTCGGCGTCCGCGTCCGTCACCGTCACCCCCGCCCGCCGCGCCTCTCGCCGCAGCGCCTTGTCCAGCGCCGCCTCTTCGAGCGCCACCGCGCCGCCCAGCTCCACCATCGCAGGGCGCAGGTCCTCCCACGTGATCGGCTCGTCCGCTGCCATCGCCACCGGCGCCCCGGCGACCTGCCTCGCCCCGTCCGCGCCGCCGCCGCCCCCCGCATCCTGCGCCGCCACGTACGCCTCCGCCCTTTCCAGCCCCCGGGTCGCATCGCTGAGGCCATCCCCGCCCCCGGAACCGCTCGAACAACCCCACAACGCGGGCGCCGCCAGAGCCGCCAGCGCGAATCTGACGCGTAGCCCGCGCGACTTCCAAAGTCTCCCGAGCCGCACCGGCCCTGCTTGCGTATACCGTGGCGCCACGCCCGGATTCGACCCGGCCGCGGCATGACTGTCAACGGGCCGCGAGGGCCCCGTCGCCGGCCGACCGGCGGCGCGAAACGAGGCAAGGGGCATGATGCAGGCCGACACCGGCGCCGCAATCGCTGACGACGTCCGCGCCGACACCGGCGCCGAGCCCAGCGCGCGCGCCGCCGCCCCCGAGTCATCCGCGCCCGCCGGCGCGCCCCTCTGCCCGTACTGCGGCCACGAGCAACCCAACCACGGCGCGACGCAGTGCGCCGCGTGCCGCGGCCTCTTCGAGCCCCTCTCGCGCCAAGCCACGCAGAACGCCATGGGCCCCTGGCAGATCCGCGATGAAGCCAACCCCTTCCGCCCCGGCTGCTCGTACGACACCCTCCGCGCCCTCGCGCTCCGCGGCAGGATCGACGCCGACACCGCCATCCGCGGCCCATCCACGCGCCAGTTCTGGCAGCGTGCGGGCGAAACGCAAGGCGTCGCGCACCTGTTCGGCCGCTGCCACGCCTGCCGCGCGCGCGCTCGAGTGAGCGACTCCCTCTGCCAGACCTGCGCCGCCTCGTTCGCGCCGCCGTCCGACCGCCAGCGCCTCAACCTGCTGCCAGTGCGCCCCGTCAGCGGCCCGGGCGCCACGCGCGCCGAATCGCGAGCCGCCGACGACGCCGAGTACACACCTCGACCTGAAGGCGCCCCCTTCGCGCGCTCCGACGCCTCCGATGCCACGCGCGCAGCGCCCGCTTCGCACAGCGCCGCTCCCGGCGCGCCACATGGCGATGCGCACTCGCTCGATTTCCCCTTCGGCGCCACCCACAACGCGCCCGGCCCCATCGTCGCCCCGCGCCCGCGCCGCACGTCGATCTCCGCCCGCGCGCTCGCCCCCTTTGCCGGCGCCCTGGGCGTCCTCGCGGTCGCCGTCATCGCCGCCGCCGCCTTCCGGACGGGCACCGATGCCGCCATCGCCCCCGGCCCGCCCGGCCGCCCGTTGTCCCCCTCCGCGACCCCGGCCGAACAAATCGACGCCATTGTCCGCAACGCCGAGGCCGCCGGCCCCGCCTCCATCGACGACGCCATCCGAGCCCTCCGAGGCCTTGCGGCGGCCCCTGACGCCTCCCCCGATCTGCTCATCCGGGTGGAGTCCGAGGTCGCCCGCCTGAGCGAGCGGCGCCAGCCGCCCGCGTCCGCCGCCAAGCCGGTCCGATAACGGATCTCAGCCGCCGCAGACCGGCCCCGGCGCCAAGGGCCCGAGAGGGCGGGGATACCTCAAAATTGTTGGCGTCGAA
>CAYVSR010000124.1:5282-7533 GCA_964453125.1 uncultured Phycisphaeraceae bacterium
GTCATGGTCGTAAGTCTTTGTCTATAAGCCACTTGCGAAATGTGCCCCGAGGGCGCACTCAGCCGTTGACCACGGCCGCTCGGCGCGTAGGCTAGTCCGTCCTTCTTGGAGGGACGCCCAGCCATCCCGAAGATGAACCACTTCCGCGGCCCACAAGGCCGCGTGATGCCGCCGAACGGAGATCGGAGCCTTCGTTCGGCGGTGTTCTTTTTGGCGCAGCCCCGCTCGCGCCCCACCTCGCGCGACCACATCGGCGCATCCCCGAGCCGACCGCGCACGCCGCGACGCACGCCGCCCATCATCGCGCGGCGCGCCTGTCGGTTGTTGTGGACGAATGACAAGGCGGCCTCGTCGGCGGCGAGTCTTCTCGGAGCGGGAAGAGTCGCGCGCGCCTTCGGGCCGCCTCGTGCGACGGGCCTCAATGCCCGTGCGCTGAGTAGCGAAGCACGCGCACAACGGTTTGTCAAGCGCCACGCCCCCACAATCCGGCGCGCCGCCGCCCCGTCGCGCGCCCACGGAGCATCACGGTGACCACGCAACAGCCCCCTTCGCGCCTCATCGACCTCAGCCGCGTCATCGAGCACGACATGATCACCGACCCGCGCCTCCCCGCGCCGCGCATCTACGACGTCTGGACGCGCGAACAGAGCGGCGCGCGCTACGCCCCCGGCGTCTCCTTCCAGATCGCCGCCATCGACATCGTGCAGAACACCGGCACCTACATGGATTCCCCCTGGCACCGCCACGAGAACGCCCCCGACATCGCCGCGCTCCCCATCGACAAGGTCGCGGACCTCCCCGGCGTCTGCATCGACGCCCGCGCACTCGTCGCGCGTGGCGAGCGCCGCCTCGACGCGCCCCTCTTCGAAGGCCGCGACCTGCGCGGGCGCGCCGTGCTCGTCTGCACCGGCTTCGACCGCCTCTGGAACGACCCCCGATACCGCGACGGCTCGCACCCCTTCCTCACCGAATCCGCCGCCACGCTGCTCGCCAACGCCGGCGCCGCGCTCTACGGCGTCGACGCCATCAACGCCGACGATTTCGCCGACCTCCGCCGCCCCGTGCACACAATTCTCCTGGGCGCCACTAACGGCGGCATCCCCATCGTCGAGAACCTCACCGGCCTCGACGCCCTCCTCGCCCCCGGCGTGCGCGAGTTCCGCTTCACCGCCGCGCCGCCGAAGGTGAAAGGCCTCGGCAGCTTCCCCGTCCGCGCGTTCGCCTCGATTCGCTAAGAGGTCCACCACAGAGGCGCAGAGACGCGGAGAAGAGAAGAAGCGGGGCGCGTTCGATTCGATCAACAGAGCCCGGAGCGGCAGCGACGGGTCGGCAGAGTAGGCTGGAAGCCGCAGTCCCCGGAGCGCAGCGATGGCATTCACCCTTGAAACCTACAGCGATGCGCGACCCCGGCTGTTCCACCTGACCGCGCGCCAGAACATCGACGCCATCCTGGCTTCCCGCGAACTCCGATCCGCCGGCGCGATCTTCGCGCAGGCCGGCCACGGCAGTGAGGCGCGAACCCGTCGCCCGGACGCAAAGGTCATCGACCTGGGCGGAGCGCGCACGCACATCCGCGACCAGCGCCCGTTGCATGCCGGAAACGTCAGGCTCCCCGCCGACTGGCAGTTCGAAGACCTCGTCGCGCTCCTCAACGCCCACGTGTTCTTCTGGCCCGGCGCGCACTCCGGACCGATCGCCTACGGCATTCGACATTTCCGCCGCTACCGCGACGACGAGTGCGTCGTGCTCTCCGTCGGCGCGTCGGACCTCTTCGCGGCGAACGCCCCGCGAGCCCCGCTCTTCTGCGCGTACAACTCCGGATCGCCCCGCTGCTCCTGCGGGCGGAAGTCCCCGCGCGGGCCCGAGACATTCGTCGCTGCCTCAGCGTTCCCACGCGGCCCCGGCGCCGTAGTCGAGGTCGTCTTCCGAGATCACGCCGTGCTTCCAGCGCACGCCGTCACGCTCCACGAAGTCACGGAGTTCGATTGAAGCGAGCCTCCATCGCCTACCTCAACCCATACTCCTTCAACTTCCGATACAGCGTCCGCTCCCCGATCCCCAGCAGTTTCGCCGCCTGCTCCCGGTTGCCCCCCGTCAGGCGCAGCGTCTCCCGGATCGCCCGCTTCTCCAGCGTCTCGAGGCTCGTCCCCGCAAGCGACTGCACGCCCCCCGGCGCCGCGCCCGAGCGGTCGTCGTCGAGCCCCGCCGCCAGCCCCGCGCCCGCCCCGTCCGCGTCCTCGTCGGCGCTCAC
>CAYVSR010000125.1:0-7498 GCA_964453125.1 uncultured Phycisphaeraceae bacterium
GGCTCATCGAAGAGGGCAAGACGCTCAGCCTCCGCGGCATGTACTACCGCTCGCTGCACACCATCGCGGGCACGAAGGAGAAGACCTTCGACGACCAGACGGAGTCGGACGAGATCCTGGAGGACCTCGAGGTTTCGCTGGGGGCGCTGCGCGAAGAGCTGCACGTGTTCGCGAAGAAGCGCGGCACGATGGTGGGCAACATCACGGTGGTGGATAGCGGCGACGAGATCGACTGCCGCCGGATGGGCAGCGGCGGGTACGCGATCCCCAGCATCTGCGAGCCCGACGTGATGCAGTTCAAGAAGTGCGATGCGAAGTTCGTGCTGCACGTCGAGAAGGACACCGTGTGGAGCCGCTTCAACGAGGACAAGTTCTGGCAGAAGCACAACTGCATTCTGACCGAGGGCAGCGGCCAGCCGCCGCGCGGCGTGCGCCGCCTGCTGCACCGACTGCACCATGAACTGAAGCTGCCGGTGTACTGCCTGCTCGACTGCGACCCGTGGGGGCACTACATCTATTCCGTCATCAAGCAGGGATCGATCAACCTGGCGTACGAGAGCCAGCGCATGGCGATCCCGGAGGCGAAGTTCCTGGGCATCCGCGCGATGGACTACGAGCGCGTCGGCCTGACCGACGACGTCCAGATCGAACTCAACGAGAAGGACATCTCGCGCGCCAAGCAGATCGCGGCGTACCCGTGGTTCGAGGGGCACAAGGGGTGGCAGAAGGAGATCGACCGCCTCCTCAAGAATGGGTTCAAGATGGAGGTCGAGTCGCTCATCACCAAGGACATCTCGTACGTGACCGAGGTCTACGTCCCCGAGCGGCTGAAGGCGAAGGACTGGCTGGACTAACAGCCGTGCGGGGCTGGATTCGAGCGGACCGGGCTCTCCGGGCTCACTTGACCGCCCATGGCCCCCCCAATATTGTGGATTTCGCCGCGACGGCGGCCGTGGCCTCGACGATTGCGAATGTTCCAGCGCCCCCGCTGACGGCGGGGGTCACCAATCCGGGATTTGCACAATGTCCTCCGAATCGACCCTAAAGCGAAGGCCTCTGCGCGAGAAACCTCAGCGCGTCCTGATAGCCGACGACGATCACCTGATCGGCTCGGGCCTGACGTCCGCGCTGCAGTCGCTGGGCTTTGAGGCGGTCGGCCCCGCGCCCAACGGCGTGGAGGCGGTGGCGCTGGCGGACGAGCAGTCGCGGGACCTGGGCGTGGACCTTGCGATCCTCGACATCGCGATGCCGGAGATGAACGGCCTCGAGGCCGCACGCCAGCTGTGGGAGAAGCACACGATCCCCTCGCTGATCGTCTCGGCGTACAGCGAGGACGCGTACCTCAACGAGGTGGACGCGTCGTTCGGGATTTTCGGGTACCTGCTCAAGCCTGTGGGGACCGAGGACCTGCGCGTGGCGGTCGCGGTCGCGTGGCGCCGGTCGATCATCGAACGCGAGCGCGCCGGCCGGATCGCGCAGCTCGAGGAGAACCTGAAGAACCGGCAGACGGTCGAGCGCGCGAAGTGGCGCCTCGTCGAGGGGTTCTCGATGTCGGAGGCCGACTCGCACGCGCGCCTGCAGCGCGCCGCACGCGACGGGCGCCGGGCGCTGGCGAGCGTGGCGGCGGAAGTGATCGAGGCCACCGACGAGCAGGTCCGGGCGCTGCTGAAGTTCTGAGCGTCGCCAGCCGGGCCCGCGGTCAGATTGCCCAGATTGACACGGAAAATTCCCGCTCGTGAACGTGGTTTCATGACTGCGTCCGCGCGGGCTGGTATGCTGCCGCTCTCTCGCCGATCATGGTGCGGGAGCCGGCGCCACCGGGGCGCGCCGCGGCTGATCAACCCGATGAATTGACACACCCGGCGTGCGGGTGCGCGAGCCTCGTGGAGGAGATGCTCGTGGCCGGCGCGCCGGGTTGTCCTTTTGTGCGCGCCGCGCGCGGCGCGCAAGTCCTTGCTCGCCCGTCCCGGGCCGCGCGGATTCTCGGGCCGCCCTCAATTCGGTCACCTCACGGACCGATAGCGCCTGTGACCCGGCTTGGCCGGAGCCGTTCCTTCGCGGGCGTCCGCGCGGGCTCGGGCAGAGGGTCTCGTTGCACAGGGAATCACACATGCACCAGCGCTCCGACGATCTCCTCGCCCGCCGTTTCGGCGCGGTCGCGGCCGCGGCGCTGGCCCTTCTCGCGGGCGCGTGCTCGCACTCGGGCCAGACCGCCTCGAACTCGAACGCCACGGACAACGGCGTCGTCGCCGACTCCGAGCAGAACACCACGACCGCCTCGAACGACGGCCAGCCCACCGGCTCGGCCTCGACGGTCAAGCAGTCCAGCGCGAAGCGCAACGCGAGCCGCGCCAAGGCGAACGGCGCCGAGACGGGCAACACGACGAGCGCGTCGAACACCTCGGTCAGCCGCAACGAGCGGACGGAGTCGTCTTCGGCCCCGTCGAGCGGCGCGATGGCCTTCGGTTCGTCGCTGCCCGGCCTCGGCGAGGGCGACCTCGGCCCCGCCGGCAGCCCCGACGACACCTCGGAGAATCTCTTCCAGGCGACCTTCGGGCGCGAGGGCGCGGACTTCGATCCGGACATTTCGCGCGACGGCAAGTGGCTCGTCTTCGCGAGCACCCAGCACCGCGCCACCTCCGACCTCTACGTCAAGAACATCAACGGGCAGACGGTGACCCAGCTCACCAACGACGGCGCCAACGACGTCATGCCCTCCTTCAGCCCCGACGGCAAGCGCGTCGCCTTCACCTCGAACCGCTCCGGCTCGTGGGACGTCTACGTCATGGGCTCCAGCGGCGGGCAGCCGATCCAGCTCACCAGCGAGCCCAGCCACGAACTTCACCCGACCTGGTCGCCCGACGGGCGCTCCCTCGCCTTCTGCCGTCTCAATCCCGGCTCGGGCAAGTGGGAGATCTGGACCGTCGACGTCGCCAGCCCGGGCGTGACCCGCTTCCTCGCCCACGGCCTGCTGCCCGAGTGGAACCCCGTCAACGACACGATCGCGTTCCAGAAGCCGCGCGAGCGCGGCGGGCGCTTCTACTCCGTCTGGACGATCCAGTTCAACGGCGGCGAGGCGACCAACCCGACCGAGATCGCAGGCGACCCTGAGTACGCGTGCGTCAGCCCGACCTGGTCGCCCGACGGCGAGCGCCTGGTCTACGCCGCGGTCGCGAACCCGGGCGGTCCCATCGTGGGTGGCCTAGGCTTCCAGCCGAGCGAGTCGCAGCTGTGGATGGTGAACGTGGACGGCACGGGCAAGAGCCGCCTGACCGAGGGCTCGTTCGTGAATGTGATGCCGCGCTGGGGCGGAGACGGGCGCGTGTACTTCGTGTCCAACCGCGCCGGTGTGGAAAACATCTGGGGCCTGACCCCCGAGCGGGCCATCCAGACGGCCTCGTTCGACCCCTCGGGCGCCGCCCCCGGCTCCGAGCACAATCCAGGCAAGCACGGGGTCACGATGCCCGCAGGGCACGGCACGGCCCACGGGAGCCACGCCGCCCCGGCGAAGCCCTCGACCGCTCATGCCGCGCCGACCAAGGCGCCGATGAGCGGTGACGAGGCCTCGGACGAGCACGAGACCGCCTCGGCCCCCTCGGGCGAGGACAGCCACGACGACCACGAGTGAGTCAATTCCCCGCCAGGGGCGCCGGAAGGCGCCTCGGCGGATTCAGTCAGAACACGGTGGCGCCGGGCGCGGAGCGCGTCGGGCAATAAAGGGCAGGACGCCATGCACGCGAATCGAGCGGGGATGTGGGTCGGGGCGGCGGTGATCGGGACCTTGGCGGCCGGGTGCGCCGACCGGCGCCAGACGCTGACCGAACCGCGGGCGCTGACGGCGCCGGCCTACAGCGGCGCGGACTCCCTGTGGGCCGTGGCGCCCCTCTCCAACGAAACCGGCACGACGCTGTTCGACCCGCTGCAGGTCGCGGACCAACTGGTCGCGCAGATCGAGCGCGTCGAAGGGCTGCGGGCGCTGCCGCTGAACCGAACGCTGGCGGCGATGGGCGCGCTGAAGATGTCCGCGGTGACATCGCCCCAGGACGCGCGCCGGCTGCTGGAGGCGCTGGGGGCCGACGGGCTGATCGTGGGCTCGGTGACGGCGTACGACCCGTACAACCCGCCGAAGTTCGGCCTGAGCCTGGCGCTGTACGCGCAGCCCGGTCGCCTCGAACCGGGCGCCGCGGGGCCGACGGAGGACGAGCGGCGTGCGCAATCCTTGCTCGACCCGGTGACGCTGCAGACGGCTCCGGTGGAGGTCGGCCTGAGGAAGGCGGACTGGCTCGACCGGCCTCTGAGCGTGGCCACGGGACAACTGGACGGGGCGAGCCAGGGGGTGCAGATCGCGGTGAAGGAATATGCGAACGGGCGTTCTGAGACTGTTTCCGCGCTCGGTTGGCGCCGATATCTAGCGAGCATGCGCCTGTTCACGGACTTCGCCTGCTACCACCTGACCGAGCGGCTGCTCGATGCCGAGCGGCGCCGGGTGGGGGCGACGCCCGTTGGGAGCCCGGAGCAGCGCGTGGCGGGAGCGGGCGCCTCGGACTGAGCGCCGGCGGCGACGGGGGCAGGAAACGCGGGCCGGAGGCCCGACGAGCACAACGCACACGGATGTCTGGGCCAGGCGCGGAGCCGCTGTCCCGGTGAGAGGCGCCCTCGCCTCTGACACGCGACCGAACGAGCGACGCGACCATGAACACCCTCCCCATCGTCTCCGCGTTTCTCTCCTACCTCACGGACGAGCGACACTTCAGCCCGTACACCGCGCGGTGCTACGGCGCCGACCTGCGCCAGTACGTCGAGCGTCTGGGCGAGACGACGGGGCTCGAACTCGACGATGCGCGAGAGCAGGCCGCCCATGCGAACGTTGAGCAGCGCATGGCCGGCGGGCGCACGTCGCAGGGCGAGGCGGGGCGCGAGGTGATCGCCCGCATCGAGCGCGCCTCGATCACCGACGCGGTGGTCGGCGCGACGACGGACACCCTGCGCGAGTACCTCACGTTCCTGGCCGATCAGCGCTACTCCCCCGCCACGATGGCGCGCAAGATCGCGACGCTGCGGTCGTTCTACAAGTGGGCCGAGAAGCGCGCGTTCGTGCCCATGAACCCGATGACCCTCATCCGCACCCCGCGCCCCAGCAAGCGGCTCCCCAAGGCGATCACGATCGAGCAGATCGAACTCCTGCTCTCGGCCCCCGACGACAAGGACGTGCTCGGCGCCCGCGACCGCGCCATCCTCGAGACGCTCTACTCCACCGGCATCCGCATCAGCGAGCTCGTCGGCCTCAACGAGAGCGATCTCGACGAGGCGGGCGAGGCCATCCGCGTGCGCGGCAAGGGCAAGAAGGAGCGCCTCGCGCCCCTCGGCACCCACGCCCTCGCCGCCGTACGCCAGTACCGGCGCCTGCTCCTCACCGACCCGCGCTTCGCGGCGCCCCCCACCGGCGGGCGCGAGCGGGCGTTGTTCGTGAACAAGCACGGCGGGCGCCTCTCGTCGCGCTCGGTGCGCCGCAAGCTGGACAAGTACCTCAAGCAGGTCGGGCTCGATCCGGACATCTCGCCCCACACGCTCCGCCACTCCTTCGCCACGCACCTGCTCGACAACGGCGCGGACCTGCGCAGCGTGCAGGAGCTGCTCGGGCACCAGTCGCTGAGCACGACGCAGGTGTACACGCACCTGACGACGCAGCGTCTGCGCCAGGCGTACGACGGCGCCCACCCCCGCGCCGAAGCGTCCTGAAACAGGCTCCCCTCGCCCCCCTGTCGCGCCGCGACCGACTTCCGGGGAACCTGCGCGCCGACCGGGCGTCCGAGACGGGGAGGCCGCGCCGTCAGTACACTTTGAGGATGACCATGCACACCACGCGATTCGCGTCCGCTGTCCTGCTCGCCTCGGGCCTGCTGGCCCCGTGCGCCCTCGCGCAGGCGCCCGCGCCCGAGCCAAAGGCCGACGCCGCCGCCGCGCCCGACGCGGAACTCGACGCCCTCGCGAAACTCCTGACCGGGGCGTACACCGACGGGTCGCGCTGGCTGCGAGTGGCCCCGGTCAACGTGACCAATGCGCCGCGCATGCTGCTCGTTGAGATCGTGCTCGCCGGCCACGAGGATACCCCCGACGCCCACGTGCTCATGCAGCCCATCCGGCGGCGCGGCGAGGCGTACCTGCGTCTCTACCGCTTCCCCGGCGGCGGCACGATCGGCCCGGGCCTCTGGGCCGCGCCCGAGGCGTTCCCCGACGCCGACGGCTCGCGCCTCGACCTGCTGACCGACCTGCCCATCAGCAGCGACTCGAAGTCGGCGCCCACGAAGTTCACGGCGAAGTCGGCCACGCCCATCCCCACGCTGACCAACGGCGCCATCGAGATGACCAGCGAGATCGGCGTGGACGGGAACGGCTTCGCCCTCGTCGAGCAGGGCTTCAACGCCGAGGGAGCCCAGGTCTGGCAGTTCCCCGAGGGCAAGCCCGGGATGTACAAGCGCATCACCGATTCGGAGAAGGGCCTCGAGAAGCGCCCCTCCGGCCTCATCGTGATCACGATGAAGGAGGGCGGCGCGGACGCCAAGGTCGGCCAGCCCCTCGACGAGTTCAAGGTGCACTACACCGGCTGGCTCCCCAGCGGGTTCATGTTCGATTCGTCGCGCGCGGAGGGGAAGACACCGCTGGTGATCACGATCCCCGGCGGCGTGATCCCCGGCTGGAACGAGGGCCTCATCGGCATGAAGGTGGGCGAGCAGCGCCGGCTCATCGTGCCCCCGGCGCTCGGCTGGGGCGCCCGCGGCGCGCAGAACCTGATCCCGCCAAACTCGTGGACCATCTTCGACGTTGAGCTTCTGGAACTCAAGAAGCCCGAGGCCGCGGCGCCCGCCGCGCCGGCCAAGCCGGCCGAGCCCGCCCCGGCGACGCCCAAGTAAGCGGCGCCGAGCCCGACAACCAGCGAACCCCGATCAGAGCGTCTCGGGCACGAGGCGCTCTTCTTTCCACTTCTTGAGTTTGAGCCCCAGCGTGCGCACGCCGATGCCGAGCGCCTCGGCGGTCTTCTGGCGGTGCCCGTGGAAGCGGTGCAGCGCGTCGACGATCGCGTGGCGCTCGAGGGTCTCGAGGGTCAGGGGGGCCGCAGGTGCGCCGTTGGGCGTCGGGGTGGCCTCGATCAGCACGCTCGCGTCGTGGCGCCCGTTGGAAGCGCCGGTCGCGCCGGCGCCGGTGAGCCACGGCGTCAGCAGCGGCGCGCCGATGGGCCTGCCGCGTGAGAGCACCACGGCGCGCTCGCACAGGTTCTGCAGCTCGCGCACGTTGCCGGGCCACGGGTAGGCGGCGAGGGCGGCGAGCGCGTCGGGCTCGATGGCCGGCGCCGGCGCCCCTTCGCGCGACGCGATGGCCTCGACGAAGCGGCGCGCCAGCACGGGGATGTCGTCCGCCCGCTCGCGCAGCGCCGGGAGGCGCAGCGGCAGGACGTTGAGACGGAAGAAGAGGTCCTGCCGGAACTCGCCCGCGCGGATCG
>CAYVSR010000126.1:0-2966 GCA_964453125.1 uncultured Phycisphaeraceae bacterium
CACTCTCGCGTGGGATGTCTCGACCGGCTCCTCGACGGTCGTCGTCGGCGTGATCGACACAGGCATCCGGAGGACGCACGTGGACCTGGCCGCCAACATCTGGACCAACCCGGGCGAAGTCGCCGGCAACAACGTCGATGACGACGGCAACGGGTACAAGGACGACACTTGGGGCTGGAACTTCTATCGCGGCAACAACAAGCCCGACGACGACAACGGGCACGGCTCGCACACGTCAGGCACCGTTGGGGCCATCGGCAACAACGGCAAGGGCGTCGCGGGAGTCGCGTGGAACGTGCGCCTTGTCGGCCTCAAGTTCCTCGGGCGCAACGGCACGGGCAGCACGAGCGGGGCCATCGGCGCCATCGACTACTGCATCGGCAAGGGCATCAGGCTCTCCAACAACTCGTGGGGCGGCCCTGGATCCTCGTCGCTGCAGGCGGCGGTCAACCGCGCCCAGACGGCGGGCCACCTGCTGGTCGTCGCGGCGGGCAACAGCGCGGCGAATATCGACGTGTCGCCGACGTATCCCGCGGCCTACGCCAACGACAACATCATCACCGTGCTCGCGACGAACAACGACAATGGCTTCGCTTCGTTCTCGAACTACGGCGCCACTCGCGTTGACCTCGGCGCACCGGGCGTCAACATCGCGTCGTGCTGGGGTTCGAGCAACAGCGCGTACGCGTGGAGCGACGGCACGTCGATGGCCTGCCCGCACGTCGCCGGCGCCGCGGCGCTCGTCTGGAGCGCGAATCCCTCGTGGAACTACACGCAGGTGCGCTCCAAGATCCTCTCCACCGTCACCCCGGTCGGCGCCCTGAGCGGGCGCTGCACGACGGGCGGCCTGCTCAACGCGAACAACGCCGTTCGCTGAGACCGCCGACCGAAAGCAAGCAGCGACGCCGGACAGCCCTCGCTGTCCGGCTTTCTTTTGCGCCGCGCCGCGGTCCTGAGGATAGCCCGAGGACGCCCAGAGGGCGTGTCGCGACCCCCGGGGCACGAGCACAATGAGCGGGGATTCACGCGATGTTCAGCGCCCTCCGCGGTGCGCGGCGGATGGTGTTTGTAGAGAGCGGGACGCGCCCGCCCGAGCACGCATGGATGGCCACGCAATGCCAATGAGCAGAGGCAGAACCAGCGGCGACGCGAAGCGCACGGGAGCGCGGCGCGGACGACGGGCGCACGAGCGCTGACGCGACCCAGACTGGGAATTCTCGGGAACGAATCTCGGGTCGCGCTTCACAATGGCGCGCATCTCGGCTCCGAGGGGAGATCGCCTCCCCTCGGAGCCATTACGGAAGGAGTTGCACATGGACCCCAAGACCAGGAACCAGGACAACCCCGTCGTCAGGTCCGGTAGACAGGACGATGCCGACGATCGGTGCGGCGCCGCCATCCGGGATCGCGACGGCGTCGCCCAGCGAAAGATCGGCTCGCCCACCGAGCGGTGGGAGTACACGAACAACGGCCCGAGGCGCGCGGTGGATTCGGCGCGAGACGGCAGGCGCGAGGCGGATTCGCGCGACGAAACAAAGGACGAGGCGCCGCCGACGATCGCGCGGATGGCGAGAAGGCAGACGCGGTGACAGCCGGGGCGGGCGCCCGCTCGGGGCGCGACGAGGTCCGGCCGAGATTCAATCGCTCGGGTTGAGACACACCCGGGCGCGCGCCGTGGCGACTGCGGCGCTGCGGTCGAATATGTGCGGTGAGTGCGCTGACGGCGCGCCGCCGCGCTTCGAGACGCCCTCCCCTTCGAGGGGAGGCCCGAGGGCAGGCCCGTCGCCATGGCTTGCGGCGGGTCTGGGCCTGCGGGTTGGCGCGGGATCGCGTGTCGGCGAACGGACCTTCTTTTCACCCAAGCGGATGGGCGCGCGGGACCTCCGGGTCTCGTGCGCCCTTTCGCTTGCGCGAGCCGCTGCGCCGGGGCGCTGAGGAAGGCCGGTCAGTCGGGGCGCGCGGGGGGGAGTTCGATCTCTTCGATGGTGGTCCGGCGGAGCGTGACGGGCCCGGCGGGCGTGTCGCGGGTTTCTTCGGCGGTCTCGCGCCGGACCTCGGCGCGGGGCGCGGGCGCCTTGGCGGCGTCGGTCTTCACGGCGCGGACGATGTGGCCGAAGAACTCGCCGAGGGAGCGCATGAGGGGTTTGGGGGGGACGCCCATCTGCGCTCGCTTCTCAGTGGTGGGCGTGGTGGTCGTCCTTCACGCTGTCGATGGCGCGGACGACGGAGTCGGGCGTGAGGTTCTCGTGCAGGGTGTGGTCGATGAGGGCGACCGGCGCCGTGCCGCAGGACCCGAGGCATTCGATCTCGATGAGTGTGAAGCGGTCGTCGTCGGTGGTCTCGCCGAGTTCGACGCCGAGGCGGCGCTTGCAGGCGTCGGTGATCTTGGAGTGGTCGCAGGCCTCGCAGGCGATGGAGCGGCAGACGGCGACGACGTGCTTGCCCTTCTGCTTGAGCCAGTATTCCTCGTAGAACGAAGCGGTGTCGAGGACGTCGGCGGGCTGGAGGCCAAGGAACGCGGCGATCTCCTCGAGGGCCTGAGGCGGCAGCCAGCCGTGGGCCTCCTGAACCATGTGGAGCGCGGGCATGGTGGCGCCGAGCTTGGTCTCGTAGCGCGGGAGGACGTCGCGGGTGAGGCGGTCCTGCATGGCCTTGGAGAGATAGGCCTCGGGGCGCCGATCGATGACGGTGGTGGCGGATGGTTTGGTGAGCCAGGCCATGGGGAGGTCCGTGGGGGAGCGCGTCTGGTCGGGGCGCGCGGGTGCGCCGGGGGCGAGAGCCTAGCGGGGATTGGAGGGCGCCGGTTGGGCGGGCGCGGGCGCCTCTTTCTTGCGCGGGCGCGGGATGAGGGGGTCGTCCTTGGGCGCGGCAGGCTGTGCGCCGGCGGGAGGATCGGCGGGCGCGCCGCCCTTGGCGCCCGCGCGGGCGGGGACGGCGCTGCAAATCGGCCTCGACTCCGGGCGGCC
>CAYVSR010000126.1:2976-7484 GCA_964453125.1 uncultured Phycisphaeraceae bacterium
GACGGTTGAGCAGCTTGCGCTGGAGGTCGAGACGCTGAAGGGCTTGGAGTCGATCTCGCGGTGCAGAACGAAGCGGCCCTCACCTGCGGGGCGCTGCACGGAAGAGTCGCGGACTGTCTTGAAGTACTGGGCGCGCGGCACGTCGACGGGCGGGGTGGGCTCGGTGGGTCCCCACGCGAGAAAGTCGATGGGCTTGGCGTCGGGGGTGACGAGCACGCAGATGTCCGCGGCGTTGCTGAACGCGCAGGTGCCGGAGGTGTTGCTGACGCTGAACACCCAGGCGTTGTTGAAGCGTTCGTTGGCGCGCGATGGGGGCCGGTCCATCGAACCGACAGGGCCGGGGATGTGGGCGAGGTAGCCGTTGAAGATGAGCGCCGTCTCGCCGGGCTGGAGGATGACAGTCGGGAAACGGAAGCGCACGCCGCCGCCGCCGGTGGGGCTGGCGGCGCCTTTCTTGTCGGCGATGACGTAGCCGGCGAGGTCGATGGGACGGTCGTGGGGGTTGGTGAGTTCGACGAATTCGTCGCCGACGGGGTTGGAGATGCCGTCCTGATTGGGATCGCCGTCCTTGGGGACGCTGAAGAGGACCTCGGAGAGCACGGGGTGTGGGAAGGGGATGTCGCGGACCGCCTGCGCCGCGGCGCTGGGGGCGAGAGCGGCGGAGAGGCCAGCGAGGCACGCTGCGCGGCGGGGGCTCATGGCGCAAAGTTTAACCGCGCGGCGCCGGGATCGAAGGCGAGGCGGGAGTCGGGATTGAAACATTGGTTACATCTAGCCGCGCGCCGTTCGCGGTTTGCTCGTGCGAAAGATTGGCGAATCGCGAGATTTTTTTGGGCCACGCATCTTGCGGCGTGCGCGGGCGAAGTGAGAATGCGCGATTGAACGGCCAAGTCGCCGCTCGACGACAACGCGGGATGAGACGGAAGCCCTGGGCGGGAGACGCCTCGGGCGCGGTCGGCGTGGCGCGCGAGCGATCGCGCGGGTGCGCTGTTGCTTGCGTCGTTGCGGCTGCGGGCGCGTTGACGCGAGGGTGCGATCCCTCGGCGCGGCGTTTCGGCGGCGGCGCGGGGTCGGGACCGGGGAGAGGAGCAGCGGACATGAAGGCAGGAACCAACAGGCGCGCGGGCCGAGGGGTCGCGCGAGGCCCTCGACGCGCGGGAGCGGCGACGGCGGTGACGGTGGCCGCGATGCTGGCGGCGGCGGCGGGGCCGGCGCTCTCGTGCGGCGGGATCCCGCCGCCTCCGTTCTGCGGGAAGTCGGTGTCGCTCTCGCAGGCGCTGCCGGGCTCGCAGGTGTTGACGGGCGGGGGCGTGCTCACCGTGCCGATCGAGACGTTCCTGCAACTGACGAGCTTCGGCGGCCCGGTGTGCCCGCCGGCGCCCGTGAGCGCGAAGGTGACGGTGACGGTCACGTGCCCGATCACCGGGGTGTCGATGAACATGGTGACGTTCGTGATCACGCCGGGGTACACGCCCACGCCCGTGCCCGTGGCGATCCCGCCGGGGCCGGCGCGCGTCTGCTCGCTCAGCGCATCGGTGGTGGTGACGTTCAGCGACGGCACGGCCATCACGACGACCGCGGCCGACAAGGAGATCTGCATCGTCGGGCCCGCGCCGGGCAACCCGGTCGTCGCGCGCCTCGACATCCAGCACGACGGGCCCGCCGTGGCGCACGTGCACCCGGGCGACCAGGGGCGCCTTCGTTACAGAGTGACGAACAACGACCCGATGCACGCGTTCAGCGGGACGATCGGCGCCGACTCGGAAGGGAGCACGCGCCTGGTGAGCAGCACGGGGCTGCCTGAAATGCCGGGGAACGGGCCGTTCACAATCTCGGACCCGACCGAGGGTGACAACTTCAACCTGCTGTTCGGCCCGTTGCCGCCCCCGGGCTGCGTGCCGCTGCCCCCGGACCCCGGGGCGCCGCCGATCCCCGCCGTGAGCCAGCCGATCGTGATCGCGCCTGGGCAGACGCGCGTGATCGACGTGTTCGTGCGCCCGTGGGGCATGTGCGCGAACGGGTCGTGCTCGAAGTCGCGCGTGCGCGTCGAGGGGATGTTCGCGGACGGCACGCCGGGCCTGGCGTGCACTGCGGGGGCGGTGGTCGCGGACACAGGCGTGGCGCCGGTGTACCGCTGGCTCGACGGCGGGAACGTGCCGATCCCGTTCGTGATGCCGCCGTTCGTTGTCTTCCCGCACCGGCCCAACCCGGACCTGAACACCCAGTTCGGCGCGAATTCGCCGATCTCAGGGGGCTCGGTGAACGGGCAGCCGTTCACGATGAACATGCAACCCAAGGCGCTCGGCGGGCTCGGGCGGCTCGACGGGATGGTGAACTTCCCGCCGACGATCCAGAGCTTCTTCGACGTGTTCTTCGAGGTGGACCTGGCGCCGCTCGCGCCGGGGCACATGCTGGAGTTCCAGGGGCTGGGCGTCGCGCCGGGCGTGCCGCACGGCTTCAGCCAGCATTACCCGATGGGCATGGGCACGCTGCGCCACCGAGGGCCGACCACGGCGGGGGCGCCGCGGGTCGTCGATTCGTTCTTCGACGTCTTCTACCAGGTGTCGTTGGACGGCATCCGCCAGGACGGGTCGCGCAGGGCGCTCACGTTCACCAACATCCAGATGACGCCGACGCCCATCCCCGGGCGCGCGCGCATCCAGGGCACGGCGTTCACCCCGCCCGGCGACGAGGGCGACGGCGCGCTCCCGTACGTCGCGATGGCGGCGCACGTCGACGTGCGTGGCTTCTCGCGCCCCGGAAACTTCCTGTTCTGCCCCGGCGACACGAACGGGGACGCGCTGGTGACGTTCCCCGATCTCAACCAGGTGCTGAGCCAGTTCGGCCAGTTGGGCGCCGGGCTCGCGGGCGACATCGACGGCGACAACGACGTTGATTTCCAGGACCTGAACTACGTGCTGAGCAACTTCGGGCGCAACTGCGGCCCGACGTTCTGAGGATCCTGCTCGGGAGACATGGGTTCGAGATCAGCGCCCGGCCTTGCGGTCGGGCGCTTTCTTTTTCGGCGGCGCGTCGCTTGGGTTCTTCGGGGCCGGAGCGCCCTTTCGCTCGCCGGGGCCGGGCTTGGGGGCGGCTTTGGCGCCGGCGCCGTCGGGCGTCTTGCCGGGCTGGGCCTTCTTCTGCGCCTCGCGCCGGGCCATCATCTCGTCGGCGATCTTGTCCATCTCGGCGCGGAGGGCGGCCTGCTGCACGTCGGTGAGCGCGCCCCACACCTTCGCCTGATAGGCCGCGGGGCTCGGGCGCCGGTCTTCGAGCGCGCGGAGGCGCTCCATCATCGCGGCGCGCTCTTCGGGTGATTGGGCGGCACGTGCGCCCGGCGCGCCCGCGGCGCCGGTGCGCCGGTCGGGCGCGGGCGTCGGCGCAGGGGCCATGGCGTCGGGCGCGCTCGGAGACGGCGCGTTCGGAGGGGCGGCGGGCGTCGGCTGGCCGGGTTTCGCGCGACGGATGTCGCGCAGGGCGCGGAGTTCGTCCGCGTTGTCGCGACGGAACTTGGCCTCGGCGGCCTCGAGTTCGCGGCGCGCGATGGTGACTGTCTCGACCTGCTGAGGCGTGAGGCGTGCCGCGCCGGGCGCGGTGGGGGCCATCAGCGATTCGATCGCGCGGTTGAAGGCCTCGGCCTGGGCGCGGGCGCGCTCGCGCGCGTTGGGGTCTGAGGAGGGGCCGAAGGAGCCGGGGGCGCCGGGGACGGTCTTGTCGTCCGTCGATGGGCCGCGGAGCACGTCGCTGCCGGGGGCCACCGCGGGTTGGGCGTCGCGCTTCGGCTTGCTCGGCGCGGGCGGCGCGCCCTCGCCGGCGCCGACGGGCGCGGCGACGAGCAGCAGGGCGGCGAGGGTGGTGGCGATGCGGCGCTCGGGCGTCACGGGGCTGGCTCCTGGGGGATCGTCCGCACGGGCGGAACGGCGGGCGCCGGGGGGCATTGCCCGCGGCGCGCTACCATCGGTTATATGCACGCCCGGCTTGCGGGCGCTGTGCCCGGGGCGACGGGGCGAGAACGGTCTGGAGGACGGATGGCGCTGACGAAGGACGATGTTGCCGCGGCCGCGGGCTCTGTGGAGGACCCCGGGCTGCGCCGTGACCTGGCCTCGCTGGGGGCGGTTCGCAAGGCGGCCTCGTGCGAAGGGTACGTGAGCCTGACGGTGGCGCTCTCGTCTCGCGATGAGCGGGCGAAGGCGCAGGTGCGCGAGGCGATCGACCGCGCGGTGCGGGCGCGGGCCGATGCGGCGGGCGACATCATCAAGAAAGTGGAGGTTGAATTCGTGGACGCGAGCGGGCCGGTGCGTGGCGGGGCGAGCGCCCCCGGAACTGCCCCCGGAACAACCCCCGGACATGTTCCCGGCGCCACGCCGGTGCGCGCGGCGGTGGCGACGGAGCAGGCGGGCACGCCGCAGGAGCACGCGCAGGGGCTGCCGGGCGTGCGTCACGTGATCGCGGTGGGGGCGGGCAAGGGGGGCGCGGGCATGGTGATCGATCTCCTTGAGCCGCACCTG
>CAYVSR010000127.1:0-7445 GCA_964453125.1 uncultured Phycisphaeraceae bacterium
GCAGCCTCCGCGCGACCCCAACGCGCCGCGCGTGAAGCCTCCACCGTTCGATCGGCCCGGAGGCCAGCCGCCGCGCCCGCCGGGTCAGGGCGACCGCGGGCCGCTGGGCCCCGGCGTGAGCCGCAAGTACCCCGGTTCGAGCCTGAACCCGATGCGCTCGCCCAAGCCGTCGCCGAACCAGCCCCCGCCGTACGAGCCGTGAGTAGGCGCGCCGCACGCAACGGGGCCCGAGAGCGCGCGGGTGACGGAGCGGCAGCATGACGGGCGCCGCCACGACTCGCGCACACCCGCTGTCTCGCGTCAGGCCCGGGCTGTACGGCGCGTCAGCGCGGGTGTTTCTGGGGGCGCTCTCGCTGCTGTTTCTGAGCGCGCCGTTCCTTCAGGAGGCGACGAACGGGACGATGATCGAAGCGGTTCTGCTGACCGTCACGCTGCTGCTGGGCGTGGCGGCGGTGGGCGGGCGCCGGCGCGATCTTGCGATCGGGCTTGCGATGGCGCTGCCGGCGCTCGCGGGCAAGTGGCTGCACCAGTCGCGCCCGGAGCTGATCGCGCCCGAGGTCTTCCTTGGCGCGACGGTGGTGTTCACGGCGTACGTGGCGGCGCTGCTCTTCCGGTTCGTGGCGCGCGCCAAAGCGGTGGACGCGGAGGTGCTCAGCGCGGGTGTGGCGTCGTACCTGCTGCTTGCGCTGTGCTTCGCGCTGGGGTACATGATCGCGGCGCGGGCGGACCCCGGGGCGTTCTCGATGCCGCAGGCGCGCGGGCCGGGCGCGCCGCTGACGGGGGCGGACGCGATCTACTTCAGCATGACCACCATCACGACCGCGGGGTTCGGCGACCTGGCGCCGGTGTCGGCCCCTGCGCGAGCGCTGGCGGTGGCGGAGGCCGCCACGGGCGTGCTGTTTCTGGCGGTGTTCATGGCCCGGCTGGTGAGCGCGTACACGCCGCGCCGGCGGGCGTGAGCGCTGCGAGATCTGAGGATGCTGCACGAGACGCGCCGTCGTGCATCAGCCTCGCCCGTTGAGCATCCATCGCATCAGAGCCCCGGTGTCGCGCAGGTCATCGACCGCGTGGTGGGCGCCGGCGGCGCGGAGGTCGTCGGCGGAATACTGCCCGGTGGCGACGCCCAGCGCGCGGCAGCCGTGGGCGAGGGCGCAGCGCACGTCCGCCGGGGTGTCGCCGATCACCACGGTCTCGGCGCCGCCGATCTCGCGCTTGAGGTCCTCGCGGCAGCGCCGGTGGGCCACGCCGGGGAGGTGCTCTCGCAGGGGCGGGTCGATGGGGGAATCGCAGCCCCAGACGCGCACGCGGAACTGCTCGAGGTCGATGCCCGCATCGGCGAGTTTCATGGCGCCCGTCTCGGGGAAGTTGCCGGTGAGCAGGCCGGGGATCACGGCGCCATCGGCGGCGCGTTCGCGCACCGCGCCGAGCAGGTCGTACACGCCGGGCAGCGCGCTGCAGATGCCGGGTCGGGCGTTGATGCGGTCGCGCAGGCGGCGCGCGTAGACGGCGCGGAAGGCCTCGACGGCGGGCGCATCGCCGGGCCGGGCGTGCTTCACGAGCATGTCGGCGATGAGCGAGGGGTCGAGGCCGCCGGCGAAGGAGATGCCCTCGGCGGTGAAATGATCGCCCACGATCTCGCGCCCCGCGTCGGTCATGGCGTGCACGCCCGAGCGCTGGCTGGTGATCAGCGTGGCGTCGATGTCGAACAGGATCAGCATGGCGCCGAGCATAGGCGCCGGCGCCGGGCGGGGTTTCGCTCCCTGGTGCGGGACGCGCGGGGATCAGCAGGCGTCGCCGAAGTGGCCGAGCACGAGGTTGAGGTCGGCGAAGTTGACGAAACCGTCGCCGTTCATGTCCGCGTCGGAGGCCGTGCCGGATGCGCCGAAGGCCGACAACACCGCGTTGAGGTCGGCGAAATTCACGACGCGGTCGTTGTTCGCGTCGCCGGGGCAGCAGGCGTCGGGCGGGGCCCACAACGCGAAGCCGTGGGATGGCGTGCCGCCCGCGCCGCCGAGAACGCCACCGACGCAGAGGATCGGCGGCGCGGCGCCTGAGTCGAAGGGCGCGAGCGCTCGCACCGATGGGCCGTACGCCATCCCCGAGAACGTCCCGCCCTGCACGCCGGAACCCAGCGGCGCGAACCCGGAAGCGCGGTAGCGCGCGACGCCGATGGCCGCGTGTCCTCCGGCGGTCGAGAACGAGCCGCTCAGGAACAGCGCGGGCCCGTTGCCGTCGTCCATGACGGTCATGGCGCGGACGCGGCCGCTCGTTCCGGCGCCGGTGAGCGCCGACCAGGATTCGCCGTTCCACCGGGCGATGCGCAGGGCGCCGAGCCCTCCGGCGGATGTGAACGCGCCGCCGACGTAGAGGGCGGGACCGGCGCCGTCGTCGAAGAGGCAGAGGGCGTTGACCTCGGCGGCGGTGGAGGAGCCTGTCGAAAGACCGGGGATGTAGGTCATGGAGACGCCGTCCCACCGTGCCAGCGCGCGATCGGGGAAGTTGGAATTCGGAACGCAGCCGATGTAGAGCGCGGGAGGGAGTGGTCCGGCGGCGTCGTCGTCGAACACGGCGAGCGCGTTCACCACGCCGTAGAAATCGATGGGCGCCCACACGCCGTTGCGCCAGCGGGCGAGCGCGCGGTAGTTCGAGAACCCGGCGCCGGGGAGCGCGAAATCCTGACCTCCGACATAGAGCGCCGCACCGAAGCCATCGTCGAACGCCGCCATGGCATTGGGATGGGGGAAACTGGGCGCGCCCGGGTTGAGGCCGGTCCCGAGCGCGCTCCACGACACGCCGTCCCAACGTCCGACGTGGTTGAGCGTGACATTCCCTGCGCGGAGGAACTGGCCGGTCGCGTAGAGCGCGGGACCGGAGCCGTCGTCGAATACTGTCATGGCGCTGACGAACGGGTAGAGGACCCAGCCGGGCCCGATCGAGCGCTCGAAGGGTTCACCGAACGCGGACCATCCGGCGTGCGTCCGCTTGGCGATGCTCAACGCGGGAGCGTCTCCCGCGTAGCCGAAGTCGCCGCCCACGAACATGGCCGGGCCGGCGCCGTCGTCGAACTGCTGGAGCGCGAGGGTGAGCGGCGGATCGGGCCAATGCTCGGGGGTTCCGAGCCCCTGCTCGCCGTGGATGGACCATTCGCCGTCGCGCCAGCGCGCCATGTGGTTGGCCGCGATCGTCCCGACGGCGCGGAAGCCGCCGGAGACGAGCACGCCGGAGTCCGATCCGGCGGTGTAGGGCGTGATGGATTCAACGGCCCACGATGCGCCGCCGCCGACCGGCGTGAGGGACACTCCGTCCCAGCGTGCGAGGCTTGGAGCATCGATTCCGCCTGCGGTGTCGAAGTGTCCGCCGATCCAGAGCGACGGGGCGCCGTTCTCCTGCACGACGCGGAGCGTGTTGACGAGCGGGAAGGACATGGTGGTCCCGGTCACGCCGCCGCCGACATCGGACCACGCGCCGCCGTCCCAACGAGCGAGGTTGCTGACGGAGGCGGCGCCGGCGGTTGTGAAGCGACCGCCGGCGTAGAGCGCGGGGCCGGCGCCGTCGTCAAAGACGGCGAGCGCGTTCACGCGATCGCCGGATGCGGGCATGCCGGCGCCGACGGGGGACCACTGCTGGCCGTTCCAGCGGGCGATGCTCTCGCACGGGACGCCGCCCGCCGTCGAGAACCCGCCGGCCGCATAGAGCGCGGGGCCGGAGCCGTCGTCGAAGACCGCGAGCGCATCGATCCAGTTGTTGGCGCCCGAGCCGACGGGGCTGAGCGTCGCGCCGTCCCAGCGCATGATGTTGTTGACTACGAGTCCCGAGCCCGTCGTGTCGAAGTCTCCGCCGATGTATAGCGCCGGGCCGCTGCCGTCATCGAACGCGGTCATGGCGCCGTAGTAGCCAGTGAACGTGACGAAGCCGTCCCCCACGGGCTCCCACGACTGGCCGTCCCATCGCGCGAGCGAGCGGGCGGAGGCGCCGTCCGCCTCCGTGAAGTTCCCCATCGCGTACAACGCGGGACCGGCGCCGTCGTCGTAGATCGCGATCTCGGTGATGCGCTCGAATTCGTCGGCGCCGACGCCGGCGCCAACCTGGGACCACTGGTGGCCGTCCCAGCGGGCGATATTCCGCGCCGGGACCCCGACGATTTCGGCGAAGCCGCCCGCGACGAACAGCGCCGGGCCGCTGCCGTCGTCGAACGTGAGCGCCGTGGCGATGCCGCCGCCGCCCTGGGGGCCGAAGCCGGACCGCCACTGGTAGCCGCACTGCGCCCCCGCGGCCGCAGAGAACGCGGACACGGCGATGCAGAGGAACGATGATGCAACCACACCCCGCATAGTGCGCCTCCCACAAACGCCCCCGGCTGAGTCTACCCCCGGTTCGGGCGAATCCGAGATGCGGTTCCGGGATTCCGGCCAAATCTCACGTGTGAGGGAATTGCTTCAGCCAGGCGCGCCGGAAGGCGAGGTCCATCTCGGCGTGCAGCGTGAGGAGCGCGGCGTAGGCGTCGCCCTCGGTGGCGTGGTCCTCGTGCCAGCGGCGCACCTTGGCCTCGACGTCGTCGAGCGTGAGGCGCGCGGCGCGCACCCACGCGCGCCGCTGCGCCGGGGTGAGCGCGCCGAGGAACCGGGCCCGCGAGCGGAGCGGGTCGTGCGTGACCGTCGCGGCCTCGGGGGCGATGGCGGGGCCGATCCAGGCGCGGAGGGCGCGGAGGCCCTTGGGCGTCAGGGTGAGTTCGCGCCGTGCCCGCTTGCCGGTACGGCGGGCGCGGCCCTTGAGATAGCCGGCCTTCTCGAGGCGGGCCGCCAGCGGGTAGATCGAGCCGGCGCTGGCGCTCCACTGCGAGGAGGGGGACTCGGCGAGGAGGCGGCGCACCTCGTATGGCGCGCAGGGCCCGTGGCGCCAGACCAGCCCCAGCACGAAGCACTCGAGTTCGCTCAGGCGGGTTCGGGGCATGGGAGGGCGGGAAGGGTATCCGGGCGGGCGGAGGGCCGGAGGACGAGGGCGCCCGAAACTTCGGCGGGGCGCGTCCGTATCACCATAGTACGATTCGCACCATACGCCCCCTCGGAGCCCCCCAATGCCCCTGCCCGTCCGCCGATCGCCTGTTCTTCTGCTCGCCCTCGCCGCGGGGCTGGCCCAGCCCCTCGCTGCCCGACACCCGGGGCACGAGCCGGTCGCGGCCGCGGCGGCTTCGGGCGGCGCTGCGCTGCCATCGGGGGTTGAGATCCCCGCCGGGGCGCGCCGCTGCGTCGAAGCGTTCCTGGCGATGCTCAACGACCCCACGCCGGCGCGGGTCGAGGCGTTCGAGAACGAGTTCGGCTCGGCCGAGCGGCGCACCCGCATGGCCAACGCGGACCGCGCCAAGATGCTGGCGGCGGCGCGCGAGCAGCGCGGCGAGGTAGCGTTCGTCAAGGCGCTCTCGGCCGGCCCGGGCGCGGTGGCCATCACGGTGAGCGCGACGCGCGATGAGGCGCTGAACCTCGAGTTCCAGTTCAGCGAGTCGGAGGCCGGGAAACTCGACGGGGTGATGATCTCGCCGGCGCGCGAGGCGCTGGTCTCGCAGGCGATCGACGGGGCGACACGCGCGGCGATCGTGGAGGGGTCGTGCAGAGCGCTCGAAGAGAAGTACGTTTTCCCCGAGGTGGCGGCGAAGATGGCCGCGCTGGCGCGCGAGAACCTGAAGAAGGGCGAGTACGACGCGCTGGCCGACGAGGCCTCGCTCAGCCGGCGCCTGACGAAGGACTTCCGGTCCATCAGCAACGACAAGCACCTGGGCGTGCGCCTCGAGCCCAAGCGCGAGGGCCGGCGCGACGGGCCGAGCGCCGAGGAGATCGCGGGCGAGAACTACGCCTTCCGAAAGGCCGAAGTCCTGCACGGCGGCATCGGGTACCTCAAGTTCGACGCGTTCGTGGAGTCTCGCGAGGCCGAGGCGACGGCGGCTGCGGCGCTGGGGTTCCTGGCGAACTCGCGGGCGCTGGTCGTCGATCTGCGCGAGAACGGCGGCGGGAGCCCGGAGATGATCCGGTACATCACGACGTCGCTGTTCAGCCGCAAGACGCACCTCAACGACATGGTGGACCGAGAGGGCAAAGTGGTGGAGGAGTTCTGGACGTACGAGACGTCTGAGGGGGGCCCGGCGACGAAGTTCGCGGACGACCTGCCGGTGTTCGTGCTCACGAGCGGGCGCACGTTCAGCGGCGCGGAGGAGTTCGCGTACAACCTCAAGAACCTCAAGCGGGCGACGATCGTGGGCGAGACGACGGGCGGCGGGGCGCACCCGGTGATGGGCGAGCGCCTGACCGACCGCGTGGTGATCGGCGTGCCGTTCATGCGGGCGCAGAACCCGATCAGCAAGACGAACTGGGAGGGGACGGGAGTTGCGCCGGACGTGAGCGTGCCGGCGAGCGAGGCGCTGGACAAGGCGCTGGGGATGGCGAAGGAGGCGATCGCGGCGAAGGACAAGCCCAAGAAGTAGGCCTCCGCCGGTACACTGGCGCCGGATGTCCTCGTCAAAGCACCCCGCCTCGGTCGGCGCCTATTCGATCATCCGCGAGCTCGGCCGCGGCGGGATGGGCGTGGTCTATCTCGCCCGCGACACGCGCCTGGAGCGCCAGGTCGCCATCAAGGCGCTGCCCGCGCACCTGAGCGCCGACCCCGACCGCCTGGCGCGCTTCGAGCGCGAGGCCAGGATCCTCGCGTCGCTCAATCACCCCAACATCGCGGCGATCCACGGGCTCGAGGAATCCGCCGGCCACCGCTACCTGATCCTCGAGCACGTGGAGGGGCTCACGCTCGCGCAGCGCCTCGAACGCGGGCCGTTGGCGCTCGAGGACGCGCTCGACGCGGCGCGGCAGATCGCCCTCGCCCTCGAGGCAGCCCACGAGAAGGGCGTCATCCATCGCGACCTCAAGCCGGGCAACGTCATGCTCCGCGGCGACGGCGCCGTCAAGGTCCTCGACTTCGGCCTTGCCCGGACCGCCGAGGGCGCGCCCTCCTCGACCGGCGCCTCGCCCGACTCGCCGACGATCTCATCTCCCGCTGCGCCGGTGCACTCCCCGACCATTCCCGGCGCGATCATGGGCACCGCGGGCTACATGAGCCCCGAGCAGGCGCGCGGCAAGCCGGTGGACAAGCGCTCGGACATCTTCTCCTTCGGCTGCGTGCTCTACGAGATGCTCACGGGCGCCGGGCCCTTCTCCGGAGAGACCGTCACGGACGCGATCGGCGCACTGCTCCATCGCGAGCCCGAGTGGTCCCTTCTGCCCCGCGACACCCCCCCGGCGATTTCGCTGCTCCTGCTGCGATGCCTGGCGAAGGACAAGTCCAAACGCCTGCACGACATCGCGGACGCACGAATCGAGCTCGAGCAACCGCACGCCGCGGCGCTCTCGATCGAAGCCCGTGGGGCCCGGCGCGTCTCGGCGCGCGCCGTCGCGGGGCTGATCGCG
>CAYVSR010000128.1:0-7415 GCA_964453125.1 uncultured Phycisphaeraceae bacterium
CCCCGCGCCCTTGCTGCGGATGCCCGCCACGAACGTTGAGGCCAGCATCGGCAGCACCCTGAGCAGCGAGATCACGCCGCCGGTGGCCACGGCGCCGGCGCCGATGTACAGGATGTACGCGTTGCGGATGTCGCCGGGCGACATGCCGCTGATGACTTCGGTGGCCGGGAACAGCGGGGCGGCGAGCCCGTCGCCGAACATGGCGATGGCGGGGATGAGCACGAGGTAGGCGAGCACGCCGCCGGCGCACATGATGCCGGCGATGCGCGGCCCGATGATGTAGCCGACGCCCATGAGTTCGGGCGAGCACTCCATCCCCACCGACCCGCCCTTCAAGAACGGGACCGCCTTCTCGCCGGAGCCAATCAGGCTCAGCGACGTGTCCGGCGTGCCGGGAAAGAGCCGCAGCCCGCCGTCGCCGTTGAGGAACTTGAAGAGGAAGCCGAGGCCGAGCCCGGTGAAGACGGTCTTGGAGCCCAGCCCGCCCTTCTCGCCGGCGATGAGCACCTCGGCGCACGCCGTGCCCTCGGGGTAGGGGAGCTTGCCGTGCTCCTTGACGATGAGCCCGCGCCGAAGGGGAATCATCATGAGGATGCCGAGGAGCCCGCCGAGCACGGCGACGGTGATCGCGCGCCCAAGTTCGATGTCGCGCCCGAGGATGAGCAGCGCGGGGATCGTGACGCCCACGCCGAACGCGATGGACTCGCCCGCGGAGCCGGTCGTCTGGACGATGTTGTTCTCGAGGATGGTGGCCTTGCGCAGGCCGAACGCCTTCGAGAGCCACTTGAAGATCGAGATCGAGAGCACCGCGATGGGGATGGACGCGGAGACCGTCAGCCCGACCTTCAGCGAGAGGTAGAGCGACGCGGTGCCGAAGACAATCCCCAGCAGCACGCCGGCGACCAACGGCCCGGGGGTGAGTTCGGGGACGCGGACGGACGCGGGGATGTACGGCGTGTGCCCATGGGTGTCGGCCATGGGGGAGCATGCTACGGGAAGAAGGCGCCGAGGCACCGAGGCATCAAGGCATTGAGTGGGAAGCCCCCTGCCCCCAGTTCCCTCGGCTTACAGCCCCATGCGTCGGGCGATGATGGTGCGTTGGATCTCGCTGGTGCCCGAGTAGATGCGGCTGCCGATGGCGTCGCGCAGGTCGCGTTCGATCTGGAACTCGGTGGTGTACCCGTTCCCGCCGTGGACCTGGATCGCGTCGAGGGAGTTGGCGACGTAGGCCTCGGCGACGTAGAGCTTGGCCATGGCGGCTTCCATCTCCGCGTTGCGGCCGTCCTGCTTGATGCGCCCGATCTGGTAGACGAGGGGGCGGGCGGTCTCGAGGCGCATTTTCATGTCCACCAGCTTGTTGGCGACGGACTGGTACTTCGAGATCGCGTGGCCGAACTGCTTGCGCTGACGGGCGTACGCGACGCACTCTTCGAGCTGGCGGCGCATGGATCCGAGACAGGAGGCGAGGATGCAGGAGCGCTCCCACTCCATGGAGCAGTTGAAGACCTCGGCGCCGCGCCCCTCGCGCCCGAGCAGATTCTCGGCGGGGACCTCGCAGTTGTCGAAGATCACCTCGGCCATTGGGCTGGTGCGGAGGCCCATCTTGTGGATGTGGCTGCTGACGGAGAAGCCCTTCGTGCCCTTCTCGACGACGAAGCCGCAGATGCCCATGGTGCCGATCTTGGGGTCGAGGGTGGCGTAGGAGGCGAAGATGTCGGCGACGGGGGCGTTGGAGACCCACATCTTCGTGCCGTTGAGGATGTACTTGTCGCCCCTGCGTTCGCAGCGGGTCTTCATGGAGAAAACGTCGGAGCCGGCCTGGGGCTCGGACGCGGCGTTGGCGCCGACGATGGAGCCGTCGCAGAGGCCGGGCAGCCACTTCCTCTTCTGCTCGTCCGTGCCGTAGAGCAGGATGGGGATGGAGTTCGTCCACATGTGGGCGTTGATGGAGAAGAGGAGGCCGTGGTCGCGCGTGCCGTAGCCGAGGCCCTCCATGACGGCGACGGTGGAGAGCATGTCAGCGCCCCCGCCGCCGAATTCGGAAGGGATGGGCAGCCCATGGACGCCGAAGCGCGCGCAGGCGTCCCAGCCCTCACGGTTGAAGGCCATGTCGTGGTCCGCCTGGATCATGTCGTACGTCAGTTCGCTCTTCGCGAACTGGATCGCGGCGTCCTGGAGGTCTTTGAGGTCTTGGGAGAGGCGGGTGTCCATGGGGAGTGCTCGGGGAGCAATGCCTAGTGCTCAGTGCTTAGTGCTCAGTGCTTAGTGCTCAGTGCTTAGTGCTTAGTGCTCAGTGCTCGGTGCTGCGTGTTGCATGCTGCTGAAAATGATCCCCTCCGTCCCTTCGTGCCTCCGTCGCTCCGTCCCTTCCTCTTCACATCTGCTTGTAATTCGGACCGCTGGCGCCCTCGCGGGCGGTCCAGCGCGGGCCGAGGACGTCGGTGGCTTTGCAGTCCACGCAGTTTGGCGGATTCACCAGGAGGGCGCCGTCACGCACCTCGTAGACGCCGGCGGGGCACATGGCCCGGTAGAACTCGGCGACCTCGGGGGTGACGCCCTCGCCGACGACGAGGTGGGAAGGGATGTCGTCGCGCGTGGTGTTGTCGGCGCGCCCGACGCCGTCGAGCTTGCTGAACGTGAGTCTGCCGTCGGGGGTGAAGGCGCGGGCAGGCGCCCCGGGACGGACGCGTTTGCCGACGGCGGCGTCCGCCTCGCCGCGGATGCGCCCGCCGAGCAGCCTGCCGCGCGAGAGGGTCATGATGCCGGCCTTGGCGGCGCCGGCGTAGAACCCGCTCTTGAACGCGAGGCGCAGGTTGCGCCGCTCGTGGAGGTCTCGCCGGATGAACGAGGCGTCGATCATGGCGCGGTAGGGGGCGCTGACGTCCGCGCCGGATTCGCCCGCGCGCAGCGCGTCGAAGATGGCGCGCGCCGCGAAGCGGCCCGACTGCATCGCGTAATGCACGCCCTTGAGCGAGGCGACCTCGACCAATCCCGCGGCGTCGCCGCAGATGAGCAGGCCGGGGCCGCCGGGTCGCTCGGGGATGGACCAGTATCCGCCCTCGGGGATGGTCTTGGCGCCCCACTCGAGCATGGCGCCGCCCTCGAGCACGGGGCGGAAGAGAGGGTGTGTCTTAAGGCGCTGGAGGAGTTCGTGGACGTCGAGGGCGCTGTCGCGGTAGTCGAGGCCGACGACGAGGCCGATGGCGACGGTGTTCCCGCCCATGGGGTACATGAACGAGCCGCCGAACGCGTCGTTGGGCAGGGGCCAGCCCATGGTGTGCACGACGTCGCGCACGGGGCGCGTGACCTCCCAGAGTTCCTTGACGCCCAGCGCGAAGATCTGCGGGTTCGCGGAGGCGACGCCGCGCCACTGCATGTACGCCTGGCTGAGGGCGCCGCGCGTGCCTTCGCTGAGCACGACGAATCTGGCGCCGAGGTCGGTCGGTGGGGTGTAGTTGGGCCCTTCGGCGCCGTCGCGCTTCAGGCCCGAGGCCGCGGTGCGCACACCGACGACGCGGTCGGCGTCCGTCAGCAGCGACGCGGCGGCGTAGCCGGGCAGGATGCTCACGCCCAGTTCCTCGGCCTTGGCGCCGAGCCAGCGCACCACTTCGCAGAGCGATGCGACGCGGTTGGCGTGGTTGCGCATCGTCGGGGGCGTGGGGATTCTCACCTTGCCCGAGGCGCTCAGGCAGTAGACGGCCTCGCCCTCGACGCGCCCACGGAAGGGGAGTTGATCCTCCGGCACGTCGGGGAACATCTCGCGGAGCACGACGGGGTTGATCACGGCTCCCGAGAGGGTGTGCCCCCCGAGCGCGCCGGCCTTCTCGAGGACGGCGATCTGCGTCTCGGCGAGCGCGGGAACGGCCTTGCAGAGGCGGGCCAGTTCGATGGCGGCGCACAGGCCCGCGGGCCCGGCCCCAACGATGACGACGTCCATCGGCGCCATCTCGGCGCTGGAGGGCGCGGGAACGATGAGCCGCTCGAGCGGCAGCGCCGGCTGGTGTCGCGAGGGCAGGATCTCGAGGGCGCGGTCCACGCGATCAAGGTATCGGGCGCCGGGCGTGCCCGACTTGCCCCGGCGAACGCGGGCTACGCCTGTTCCTTGAGAAGGCGCAGTTCCTTCGTGAGCGCGGGGGCGAACTCGAAGAGGTCGGCCACGCAGCCGTAGGTCGCGGCCTCGAAGATGGGCGCATCCTTCTTGGTGTTGATGGCGACGATGACCTTGCTGCCCCGGATGCCCGCGAGGTGCTGGATGGCGCCGTCGATCCCGAAGGCGAGGTACAGCTTGGGCGTGATGACCTTGCCGGTGAGGCCGATCTGGCGCGCGTGGGGCTGGTAGCCGGCGTCGCAGGCGGCGCGGCTGGCGCCGACGGCGGCGTCGAGGGTGGCGGCGAGGTCCTCGAGAATCTTGAAGTTCTCGGCGCTCTTGAGCGATCGCCCGCCGGCGACGACGACGTCGGTCTCGGTGACGTCCTTGGCGCCGGCGCCGGTGCGCACGACCTCGACGGCGCGGACCGCGCGGTCCGCATCGGTCAGCGCGACGCGGAGGCGCTCGACGGGTGGGGCGGCGCCCCCGTCGGGGGCGGGCGCGGCGAAGGAGTTGGGCCGGATCGTCACGATGGCGAGGCGCTCGGGGTCGGTGAGGAACTCGCCGACGCACCTGCCGCTGTAGAGCGAGCGGGCGACGCGGAGCGCGGGTCCGTCCGGGGCGACGCGGGTGCAGTCGGTCGCGAGCGAGGCGCCGGTGCGCACGGCGACGCGGGGTGCGAGATCGCGGCTGAGGAACGAGGCGGCCATCAGCACGGCGCGCGCGGGGGCTTTCTCGAGCACGGCGCAGACCGCCGCGGCGAAGGGGCGCGCCCGGTACGAGGCGAATTCGGCGTCATCCACCAGCGTGAGCGACGAGACGGCGCGCCCCGCGAGCGCCTGGGGCGCCCAGTCGAGGCCGGAGCCGACCGCGGCGCAACGAATCGCGCAGCCCCACGGCTGGGCCATCGCCCGGGCGGCGGCGAGGCACTGCATCGAGGCGCCGGTGAAGCGGCCCTCGCGATGCTCCAGGATGACAAGCACGTCGCCGCTCATGGGTCAGAGAACCCTCGCTTCGTCGCGCAGCCGACGGACGAGTTCGCGCGCCTGCGCCTGGACATCGCCTTCGAGGAACGTGCACGCGGGGCGCGACGGGGGCGGCCCGAGGCGCACGAACTTCGCGCCGCGCGAGGCGGGCGAGCCGGGCGCCACGGCCGTCACGGGGGCCTTCTTCGCCGCCATCATTTTCGGCAGCGGGGGGATCCGCGGCTCGACCAGCCCCTTTTCGCAGGTGATGAGCAGGGGCAACGAGGCGTCGAGAACCTCTTCGGCGCCCTCGATGCGCCGGTGGGCCCGGGCGCTCACGCCGTCGGCGCTGATTTCCAACTTCGTACACGCGCCGACGTGGCCGAGGCCCAGTGTTTCGGCGAGCGCGGGGCCGAGGTCGCCCGCGTCGTTGTCGATGTTCTGCTTGCCGCAGAAGACGAGGGCGAATTCGCCGCCCTCACTCGCGAGCGCGCGTGCGGCGCCGGCCAGCGCGCCAGCGGCGGCGATCTCGTCGTGCGCGGGCAGGCCGTCACCGGGCGCGAGGAAGGCCTTGTCGGCGCCCATGGCGATCGCGTGGCGCAGCGCCTCGGCGGTCTCGGGGGGGCCGACTCCCAGGGCGACGATCTCCGTCACGTCCTTGCGGGATTCCTTGAGGCGGACCGCCTGCTCGACGCCGAACTCGTCGAAGGGGTCGCAGACGAACCGCAGCCCGGCGCCGTCGATCGCGGAGCCGTCCGCCAGGGCGCGCACCGTGGCCTTCGAGTCGGGCGTGCGCTTCACGATGCAGAGGATGCGCATGGAATTCGGGTGGCGGCGGGGGCGAGTCGTGGGTCGGGCGACGGGTTCTCGGACCTGCGCGACGACGGGCGGCGCGCAGGCATGGTACGTAGATCGGGCATCCGTACGCTCCCCTGCACCGAAGGCCCCCGCGAACCCGGCGGGCCCGCTCGCGGTACAACCTCCCCCGGGTCTGCCCGTCCACCATCGGAACACCCTTGGCCATCATCTCCATCGAGAAACTCACCAAGCGCTACGGCGCCAAGCGCGGCGTGGAGGGCGTCACGCTCGCAGCGCCCGAGGGCTCGCTGTACGGGTTCCTCGGCCCCAACGGCGCGGGAAAGACCACCACCATCCGGGCGATGCTGGGGCTGCTCCGGCCCACGTCAGGACGGGCGTCGATCTTCGGGCTCGACTGCTGGCGCGACGGGGCGCGCATCAAGGCGGACCTGGGCTACATCCCCGGCGACCTGCGCCTATACCCCTGGCTCACCGGCGACGACGCCGTGCGCCTGTTCGGGGCGATCCGGCGGCGCGACCTGCGCGCCGGGGCGCGCGATCTGGCGGAGTTGTTCCAGCTCGACTTGGGCAAGCGGGTGCGGGCGATGTCGCGCGGCACACGCCAGAAACTGGGCATCGTGCTGGCGCTGGCGCACAACCCGCGCCTGCTGGTGCTTGACGAGCCGACATCGGGGCTCGACCCGCTGATGCAGGACGCGCTCAAGAGCCGCCTGCGCGCGATGGCGAGCGCGGGGCACACCGTGTTCTTCTCAAGCCACACGCTCGGCGAGGTCGAGCAGTTGTGCGAGCGAGTGGCCATCGTGCGCGAGGGTCGTCTGGTGGCGGACGAGCCGCTGGCCGCGCTGCGGGCGCGGGCCCACCGGCGGGTCGTCGTCAGGTGGAGCGAGCGCGCGCCCGAGCAGGCGCCGGCGTGCCTCGCGTCGCTCACGCGAACCGGGCTCCGGTGGGAGGGCGAACTCGTCGGCCCCGTGACGGCGCTGCTCGAGTGGCTCGCGGGCAAGCCCGTCGCGGACCTCGCCATCGGCGAGCCGGACCTGGAGTCCGTCTTCCGGCGCTACTACACGCCCGAGGGCGCGGCATGAACCGCGGCCTGCTGCGCAAGGCGTGGGTCGAACTCTGGCCCCTCACGCTCCTGCTCGCCCTGCTGCTCGCGGGCGCGGAGGCGATCCTGTCGTACGTGCTGCCGACGTACCAGCGCGGCGTGATCGGCAGCGTGCTCGGCCAGTCGGCACTCGCTCAGAGCTTCCTCAAGGCGCTCCTCGGGTCGGATTCTCCCGTCGGCGCGGGGCCCGAACTCTTTATGGCCTTCCCCTGGACGCACCCCGGCGTGCTGGCGCTGGTCTGGGCGCAGGCGGTCATCACGTGCACGCGCATGCCCGCGGGGGAGATCGATCGGGGCACGATCGACCTGCTGATGGGGCTTCCCGTCTCGCGCTGGAATCTGTACCTGTCCGAGACCGGGGCGTGGCTGATCGCGACGGTGGCGATCCTCGGCGTGACGTTCGGCGCGAACCGGGCGGGGGTGGCGTTCGCGCCCGCAGAAC
>CAYVSR010000129.1:0-7396 GCA_964453125.1 uncultured Phycisphaeraceae bacterium
GGGGGCAGGGCGTACTGGGCGCGGAGTTCGCGATTGAACGCGTCGAGGTCGGCGCGAGACGGCAGGCGCCGGTTCCAGAGCAGGAACACCGTCTCCTCGAAGGAGGAGTTGCGAGCCAGCTCGTCGATCGGGATGCCGACATATTCGAGGACGCCACGCTCCCCGTCGATGAACGACATCTCGGTCTCGGCTGCAACGATTCCTTCCAGGCCTTTGCTGGCGGTGGTCATGCGGTGTCGTCTCTTCGGGGGGTTGCTGCCCCGCGCGGCGTGCTGCGTGTCGGCGGGCGCCGAACGCCTCTCCGTCGCCGGCGGGAGGGTCGAGTATAGGGGGCCAAAAACACCGGTGCAATACGCGATCCGCCCTTCGTTCCGGGCGCCGACGGGCGTTCGCGCCCCGTCGCCGGCGCGTGTCAGCACGGCGCGCCGAACGCGCCCAGCACGATGTTCAGGTCGGTGAAGTCGCAGTCGCCGTCGGCGTCCAAGTCGCCCGCCAGCCCCGGACCGACAAGCCCGAAGTCGGAGAGCACGAGATTCAGGTCGGTGAAGTCCACGGCGCCATCGCCGTTGGCGTCGCCGGGGCAGGACCCGGTGTCGCGCACGAAGGTGTCGTAGAGGTCGTTCGTGTCGCCGGGCACGAGGTTCGTGGCCAGGCTGTAGAACACGATGTGGCGACCGTTGTGGGCGATCGCCGGATGGAAACTGTGCGAGTCTCCCTGCGCCCCGGCGGTTGTCACGCTGGCGAGCGTGGTTACGCCGGTCTGCCGGTCGTGCACGAAGACGTCGCCCCGGGCGTTCACGTCGCCGGCGACGAGGTTCGCCGCGGGGCTCTGGAACGCCACGCGCCGTCCGTCCGCGGAGATTGAGGGCTCGATCGACTGGCCGAGCGCCTGGGAGCCCGACGACGAGACGCTCACGCGCGTGGTTGTCGCCGTCTGCGTGTCGTGCACGAACACGTCGTACGCGTTGTTCGTGTCTCCCGCCACCAGGTTGGTCGCCGTCGCGAAGAACGCCACGAATCGTCCGTCCGCGGAGATCGACGGCATCCTGCTCTCGGCGTTCCCCTGTGCGCCCAGCGACGAGACGCTGACGCGCGTCGTCGTGCCCGTCTGCCGGTCGTGGAGGAAGACGTCGAACGCGCCGTTCGTGTCGCCCGCGACGAGGTTTGGGGCGTCGCTCCAGAAGGCGACGAACCGCCCGTCTGCCGAGACCGAGGGGTTGTAACTCGCGCCGGCGCCGAACGCGCCCGTCGGCGTCTGGCTGATGCGAGTTGTCTGGGACGTGGCGCGGTCGTGGATGAACACGTCGGCGCCGCCGTTCGTGTCCGGGCCGGGGACCAGGTCCGTCGCGAGGCTGTAGAACGCTACGAAGCGCCCGTCCGCGGAGATCGAGGGCGCGAAACTGTTCTGGTTCCCCTGCGTGCCCGCCGACGCGACGCTCACGCGCGTTGTGGCCCCCGTCTGTCGGTCGTGCACGAAGACATCGTTGCCGTTGGTGTCGCCCGGCACGAGATTCGCGGCGTTGCTCTGGAACGCGACATACCGCCCATCGCCCGAGATCGACGGAGCCTCGCTGAAGTCGGTCGCCTGGGCGCCGGCGGACGAGACGCTCACGCGAGTCGTCGCGCCCGTCTGCCTGTCGCGGACGAAGACGTCGTACGCGCCGTTCGTGTCCGCGCCGACGAGGTTGGTCGCAAGGCTCTCGAACGCCACGAAACGCCCGTCGGCCGAGATCGCGTGCGCGTCGTAACTGTGCCCGTTCCCCTGCGCCCCGGCGCCGGAGACGCTGACCCGCGTGGTCGCCGGGCGCGCCGTCGTGTTCGCCGACGCGGCGCACAGCGCACACGCCGACGCCAGCGTTCCCGAAACGCTCAGTACAGTCTTCCGCATGTGGATCGCTCCTCTTCCTCCCCCGGACGCTCACGGCGCCGCAACGGCCATGGAGACCGCGCCGCGCCCCGCATCGGGCCGCCTCGGTCGCCGCACGCGTTGGGTCGTCCTCCCGGGCTTCGGCGCCGATCCGCGTCCGATCGCGCCATCCGGCCCGGCGGGGAGGGCCAACTGTAGGACGACCGCTGAGCACGGGTGGCCCCGATGCTGATCGCCGGCCACCTCCTGCTCGATCCCTCACGCCCGCCGTCGCCGGGCTGGCTGCGCCTCGATAGCGATCGCATCGCTGAGGTCCACGAGGGCGACGCCCCGCGCGGCGCGCGCCCTGACTTCGGCGCCGGGCCCGGCGCGATCATCGCCCCCGCGTTCATCGACGCCCACACCCATCCGCCGCAGTTCGGCGCCGTCGGCCTTGACGGCATGCCGCTCCTTGAATGGCTCGACCGCGCGGTCTATCCCGCCGAGCGCTGGTGGGGGGCCGGCGCCTGGCCGGCGCTCTGCCGCGACGCGATCGCCCGCCTGGTGCGCGAGGGGACCTTCGGCGTCGGCGCGTGGCTCACCAGCCACGCCGAATCTTCGCGCGCCGCCCTCGACCTGCTCGCGCAGTCCGGCCTCCGCTGCATCGCCGGTCGCGTCGCGATGGACCGCGCGGCGCCCGACGACCTCACCGCGGAAGACCGCTGGCGGGCCGCCCAGCGCCCAACGCCCTCGGTCGTCACCGAGACCTCGGCGCCTGCCGCTCCGGGCGGCGCGGGGCGCATCGAGCCCTCCGCCAACCCGCGCTTCGCCATCGCCTGCTCCGAGGAACTCCTCGCCGAGGTCGGCTGGCTCCGGCGCGAGCGCGAGGCAGGCGGGCGCCCGCTGTGGGTGCAGACGCACCTCGCCGAGTCCCGCGCCGAGTGCGAGCGCGTGCGCGAACTCTTCCCGCGCGACGCGTCGTACACCGCCGTCTACGACCGCCTCGGCCTGCTCGGCGAGCGCACCCTGCTCGCGCACTGCTGCCACCTCGGCGCCGACGAATGGCGCACGATCGCCGAGCGGCGCAGCGTCGTCGTGCACTGCCCCACGGCCAATCTCTTTCTCTCTTCCGGCGCGTTCGATCTGGACAGCGCCCGCGAGCACGGCGTGCGACTCGCGCTCGGCTCCGACCTCGGCGCCGGGCCCGATCTCGCCATGCCGCGCGTCGCCCGCGCCATGATCGAGACCGCCAAGACGCGCGCCATGGCCCTCGGCCTCGCGCGGGTCCGCGTTCCCTCGCCCGCCGAGGCTTGGCGCGCCATCAGCGAAGGCAACGCCGACGCCCTCGCCTGGCCCGACGCGGGGCGCCTCGCCTCCGGCTGCGCCGCGGACCTGCTCGTGCTCCGCGTCCCCGAGACCTGGCTGGACGGGCATCTCGTCGGGCGCATGCTCTACGAGTGGTCCCCGGATCTCATCGAGTCGCGCATTCTCGCCGGGCGCGCCGTCGGCGCCGGGTGACGATCACCCTCGCGGGTACGATGCGCCCGTGTTCCTGCCGCTCGGCACCGACCGCCCGCTCAAGCGCCCGACGCTCGTCAACCACGCGCTCGTCGGCGCCAACGTGCTCGTGTTCGTCGTCGGGCTGCTCCTGACCTCGCGCGCGGCGCCCGAGCAGGCCCAGCACGCCCTCGACGCCCTCCTCCTCGACCCCGCGCGCCCGCGCTGGTGGCAGTTTCTCACCTACCAGTTCCTCCACGCCGGGGCGCTCCACATCGGCGCCAACATGCTCTTCCTCTGGACCTTCGGCCCCAATGTCGAGGACCGACTCGGGCGCGTCGGCTACCTCGCGTTCTATCTGCTCGGCGGCGCCGCGGCGGGGGGCCTGCACTGCCTCATGAGCCCGCACCCGGTGCTCGGCGCCAGCGGCGCTGTCGCCGCCGTCACGGGCGCGTACCTCGTCCTCTTCCCGCGCACGATGATCAAGGTTTTCGTGCTGTTCTTCTTCATCGGCGTGTTCCAGATCCCGGCGGCGTGGTTCCTCGGGGCGTCGATCCTGTGGGACGTCTTCTCGAACTCCGGCGGCCAGAGCCGCGTCGCCGGCGCCGCGCACGTCGGGGGGTATCTCTTCGGCTCTGGCGTCTGCCTGGCGCTGCTGGCGACGCGCATATTGCCTCGCGAGACGTACGACCTGTTCTCGATGGCCAAGCACGCCAAGCGCCGGCGCGACTTCAAGGCCATCACCAGCGCGGGCGCGGGCGCCTGGACGCACGAGCCCTCGCGCGCGCTCTCAAAGGGCGGCGCCGACCCCGACCCGGCGGCCGAGGCGCTCATGCGCCGACGCGCCGACCTCGCCGCGCTCCTTGCCGTCGCCGACGCCCCCGGCTTCGCCGCCGCGTACCGCGAGTTCCTGAGCGTCGAGGGGCGCTCGCCCCTGCCGCGCCAGACGCAACTGGATGGCGCGAATCTTCTCTTCGCCAACGCCCACCGCGACCTCGCGGCGGAGGCGTACTCCATCTTTCTCGAGAAGCACCCGCGCGACCCCGAGTCGCCCCGCGTGCGCCTGATGCTCGGCCTCATCCACGCCCGGTACCTGAACGACCCCGTGCGCGCCAAGATCCTGCTGGCCGAGGCCAAGCCCGCCCTCGCCGCGCCGGACCAGCGGGCGCTCGCGGACGAACTGCTCGCCGAACTGGGCTAGACGCGCGTGTGCTAGGTTGCGCGCATGCCCGACAACCCGCCACGCTGGTCCTGGCGCCTCCTCCGCTGCGGCCTCTTCTGGCTCGACGGCGGCGGCATGTTCGGCGTCGTCCCCAAGCCGATGTGGTCCAGGCTCGTCACGCCCGACGAGCGCAACCGCATCCCAGTCCAGACCAACGCCCTGATGCTCGAGCGCGAAGGGAAACTCGTGGTCATCGAGGTGGGCAACGGCGACAAGTTCGGCCCCAAGGAGCGCGACATCTACTCGATGGAGGACCGCTGCGTGGCGAGCGCCCTTCGCGAGGCCGGCGCCCGCCCGGAAGACGTCTCCACCGTCATCGTTTCGCACCTGCACTTCGACCACGCCGGCGGCCTGACCCGCAAGCCCCGCCCCGGCGAGCCCGACCGGCCCGCCCTGACCTTCCCCAACGCCGAGGTCGTCTCGCAGCGTCAGGAATGGCAGGACGCGATTGCGAATCGGTCCACCATGAGCCGCACGTATCTGCCCGATCACCTGACGCCCGAGGTCCGCGAGCGCCTGCGCCTGATCGTTTCGGCCGACCCCGGTGTGGCGACGGCCGCGCGCACGGGTAGGGAGGGGGGGACAGACGGCGCAGGCTTCGTCTTCACCGAAGTCCTGCCCGGCATCGAGGTCTTCCGCGTGCCCGGCCACACGTGGGGTCAGCAGGCGATCCGGTTCACCGATTCGAGGGGGCGTGTGGTTGTCTTCACGCCGGACGTGCTGCCCACCGCCGCGCACGCCGGCGCGGCGTTCAACATGGGCTACGACGTGGAGCCGTACGTGAGCATGCGCGTGCGGATGGCGTTCCTTGAGGCCGCGCGGCGCGAGAAGTGGCTGCTGGCGCTCGACCACGAGCCGGGCGAGGCGGTGCGGACGGTCGAGGCGGGGGAGAAGCCGGGGCAGTACCGGCTCCTGCCCGGGCCCGACCACGGATGAGGGAAAGTTGATGCGCGCCGGCGTGCTCCGGGGACGCACCGGAGGGCGAGCCCGCCGCTACACTCCGGACTCGTGGCAGGAAGAGGAAACCGCGCACGTTGACCGAGCACTCCTCCATGCATGCGACTCCCGCGTCCGCCGCGCGCGACGAGGCGATGTCGTTCGCGCCGAACCACGATGCGCTGGTGGGGCAGGTCGCGTCGCAGGCGGGCCCGGCGCCTTCGCCGTTCCCGCCGCCGATGGAGGCGCCGGTCACGCCGGTTGAGGCGGGGTTCGCGGTGCTGGCGACGGGGGCTGGCGCGCTGGCGAGCCGCCCGCAGAGCCGCGCGTTCATGGATCGGGTCGAGGCGTTCATCGCCCGGATGACGGTGAAGAGCGGGGGCTGGCGCTGGCTCTCGTCGCGCATCTGGCTGCCCATGGCGTTCCGCTCGGGCATCAAGTTCAAGAAGATCGACGCCAACACCTTCCACGCCGTGCTGCCGTTCAAGCGGTTCAACCGCAACTGGTACAACGCGATGGCGGGCGCCTCGCTGCTGGCCAACTCCGAGATCGCCGGGGGCATGTACCTCTGGGGGCGCGTGGGCGGCGATTACACGGTTGTCTGCAAGAACCTCTCGTACAAGTTCCTGCGCCCGTGCTTCGGCCCGGCGCTCTACCGCGTCAAGCCCCGCCAGGACCTCGACTCGCTCATCGCCAAGGGGGGCGAGTTCAACATCGATGTGGACCTCGAGGTCGTGCAGCAGATCGTGCCCGGCAAGCACGACGCCGAGCGGCGTGTCGGCGTCTCGCACGCCATCTTTCACGTGACGCCCAAGCACCACCACAAGGCCAAGCGCGAGCGCAAGAAGACCGCCCGCCAGCGGCGCGCCTGACCGCGCGGGTACGCTGCGCCCGTGCCCACACCAGCGCACACCGACCGCATCACGCCCGGGGCCGTCCTCACGCGCGCCGCGTTCCTCGCGTGCTCCTGGACGTGGTGCATCGGCATGTTCCTGCCGGTCGTCCTGACGCGCGAGTTCGGCGTCGCGGGGTGGGCCGCGTTCGCGGTCCCCAACGTGCTGGGTGCGGCGGCGCTGCCATTCGTGCTGCGCACGCCTGAGGCGAGCGAGCGCTTCGTGGCGCGCCACGCCCCGGCGATGCGCTGGTTCTCGGCGGTCACGATCGCGTTCCACACGATGTTTCTCGCGTGGCTGACGCCGCGCGTCCTGCCGAGCCTCGGGTTCGATTCGGGGCCGGCGCTCCGCTTCCAGCTGGCGGTGGGCGCGGCGTGGGCGCTGGGCGTGTTCGGCGCGGGCATGGCGCTCTCGCGCCTCGGGCCGGCGAGGTGGCGGTCGCTCTCGCCGCTGGTCTGGCTGGCTTCTGCGGCGCTGATCGGCCTGGCGCTGATGCTGGGGCCGGCCGCGGGCGCGGAGGCGCCGAAGTCGCGCCTGGTTGACCTCGTGTTTCTGGCGCCGGTGATGGCGTTCGGCTTTCTGCTCTGCCCCTACCTCGATCTCACCTTCCACCGCGTGCGCCGCGACGCGCGTGACCCGCTCGCGCGGGCCTCGTTCGTCGCCGGGTTTGCGGGGCTGTTTCTCGCGATGATCGTGGGCACGCTGCTCTACTCGGCGCAGTTGAGCGTCCGCGCGCTGAGCCCCTTCCTGCTCGCACACTTCACCCTGCAGAGCGCGTTCACCATCGGCGCCCATGCGCGCGAGGTCGCCCATCAGGCCGGACCCGGCGCCCGGCAATGGACGGTCACCCCCGCGCTCGCGGGCGTGCTGTGCGCGCTGCTGCCGGCCTCGGCCATCACCGCGCCGCTGGGGCTGACGGGCGAGCGCGTCTACCTCGGCTTCATGGGGCTGTACGCGGTGGCGCTGCCGGCGTACGTGTGGATCAACGCCTCGCGGGGCTCC
>CAYVSR010000130.1:0-6721 GCA_964453125.1 uncultured Phycisphaeraceae bacterium
GGTGCCGCTCTACGGCGACGGGCTCAACGTGCGCGACTGGCTGCACGTGGACGACCACTGCGAGGCCATCCTCCGCGTGCTCGAGGGGGGGAAGGCCGGCGAGACGTACAACATCGGGGGCGACAACGAGCGCTCCAACCTCGAACTTACCCACCTCATCCTCACGGCCATGGGCAAGGGAGAGGAGATGATCCGGCGCGTGCCCGACCGGCCGGGCCACGACCGGCGCTACGCCATCGACTCGGGCAAGCTGCAGCGCGACCTGGGCTGGCGACCGACGCGCAGCGCGTGGCCCGCGGCGCTCGAGTCCACCATCGAGTGGTACCGCGCCAACCGCGCCTGGTGGGAGCGCGTCCGCACCGGCGAGTATCAGACGTACTACGACAAGCAGTACGCCGGGCGCGTGTAAGCGGCCCACGGGCCGCCGCGACCGGGCGCTTGAACCATCGCCAAAAAGAACACGAGCGGCCCGAGGGCCGCCCGCGCGGTGGTCACGAGTTGAACCGATCGATCACGCGCGCCGGCGACGCAGCGAGCCGAGGCCGAGCAGGCCGACGCCCGCCATGGCCGTCGCCGTGGGCAGCGGGGCCATGTAGATCTGGTCCTGGCGAGGAGCGCCGCTGACCGAGTTGGGCGACACCAGCGCGATGAGGTTCATCGGCGTGGTCTCGGCGAACGCGGCGTCGAGGAACGCGTTGACGAGGTTCTTGAACGTCGTCGTCTGGTTGGTCAGCTTGAAGTCACCGTCGTCGATGCCAAGGCCGGCCGCCGCGCGGCCCGAGCCCACCGCCGCGGCGTTGAAGCTGTCGTCGTAGATGATCTCCCAGATCGCGAGCTGGAACGCCGCGGCCTTGTCGTTCGAGTCATCCGACTCGGAGAACTTGGCGGCGTAGAGCTTCTCGATCAGCCCGGCCCGGATGGAGCCCATGCCGGGGCCCGGCACCGGGGCGTTCGCGAGCGGCGCGACTTCCATCACGCCGTTCCCGGCGTACTGGAAGAGGTCCGTGCAGAACGTCTTGAAGTTCTGGCCCGTCTGGATCGGGTTGTAGTTGCTCGAGACGGCCGTCCAGCGGAGTTCCGCGGCGGTCACCCCGTTCTTGGCCACCCCGTTGTCGCTGAGATTCAGGCCGCTGCGGTACATGCCGACGCCCGTGAAATTCATGTTCACGGTCGCGGCATTCACCCCGCCCGCGAGACACAGCAGGCCGGCCGCACACACCAATCGATTCGACATTTCTCTCGTCCTCTCCGTTTTTCGCCCCTCAGGGGGCGCCCTTGTCCGCCACCAGCCGCTCGCGTCCGACGGTGTTGACACCGATCGCCGCGGCAGCCATCTCTTCGACGTGAGACTACCCCAATAACCCCCCCGACGCAAGCGTGGCCCGACCAGATGGTGGCGACTTTTGCGCACTTCTGGTCGCCCGGAGCCGAACGAAGACGCCGATCTGCAATCCGGGCGCTCCAGCCAAAAAGACGAACCAGCCGGGAGGTCCGGCTGGTTCGGGGGAGCACGTATTGGAGCAGACTTCGACCCGAGAGGATCAGCGGCGACGGCGACCCATCGCGCCCAGGCCCACCAAGGCCAGCGCCGCAGCGCCGGGGGTGGGAACGTTCGCGTAGAGATCGAGGTCGGTGTTGCCGTCAAAGCCGTTGGCATCAGGGCTGAAAGCGAACGCGAGGAAGGAGCCAGTCCAGGGGCCGGAGCCGAACTGGCCGACGTTCACGCCGCCGAAGTGCGTGCCGCCAACCAGATTCGAGAACGCGACCGACGAGTTGAGCCCGTCGATGCGGAAGCCCTGACCGGCCTGCAAGTTGACCTGGCCGCCGCCGAGAGCGTCGATCGTCGCCTGCATGCTCGAGCCGTCCGTCAGCAGGACGTTGAACGAGCCGCCCTGCACGGCGCCGTTGAGCAGCTGGATCGTGCCGCTCAGGCTTTGCAGCACGCCGGTGAAGGCCTGCGGCACGCCGTTGAGCGTGATCCCGGCAAGTGCGGACGAAGCGTTGTTCGTCAGCGTCACGGCGCCGGTGTGATTCACGCCGCCGAACGCCCCGCCCGACGAAGCGGACAGCGTGTTCAGGTCAGCCGTGAAGACAGTGACACCGGCCGTCGCCGCGCACGAAAGCGCGAGACCCGACGCGGCAACAATGGTGAACTTGGACATGTGACGTGCTCCCTTCAAGCGTCCGCCGTCGGACGCTACCTCCTGTAAGAGCCTGCCCTGAAAGGACAGACCTTTGTTTCGAACCCTTCGACCGCTGCGCAATCCCCATTGCGCGGCGACCGCCCCAGACGGACTAAATATACCCCCCCTTCCGATCGCCGCAAGCCCTTGGCTCAATGATTTTGGAGAAGTTCAGCGGCTCAAGTTTCCGTACTTCAAGAGGCATCGTTCGGTGGGTGTCCGGTGATTCTCCCGTCGATCAGCGCCGGCGTCGGGCGATCCCACCCATCGCCATGCCGCCCACGGCCAAGCAGACGCCGGTCGGCAACGGGACCACCGGCCCGTCGATCTGGAGGTGGATGTCGAGATCCGCGTTCGCGTCCGTTCCCCGCCGGTTCGGGGAATAGGCGAAACTCAGGAACGAGCCCACGATCGGCGCCTCCGCCAGGAAGGGACTCACATCAACTCCGGCGAACCGGCTCGAGAGACCGGGTGCGCTTGACCCCGCGAGGGCGGTGTGGATCAGCAGCCCGTCGATCTTAAAGCCCTGACCGGCCTGGGTAGTCACCTGACCGATGCCGCCGAGGATGTCGGTCGACAGCATGCTGCCGTCGGACATGAGCACCTGGATGAACCCGCCGGTGACGAACCCGCCGAGGAGGTCGATCTGCCCGCGGACCTGCACGCCGAGCCCCGGCGACGTGGCGTAGGTCACGTCGTCGATGGCCAGGCCCGCGAGCACGCTGAAGGGCCCGTTCGAGAGCGACACGGCGCCGGTGTGCGTGAGCCCGCCGAACGCCACGGCGGCGCCGAACGAGTTCACGGCCTGCATCGAGATCGTGTTGACGTCGAGCGCCAGGTCGGTCGCGCCGAACGCGGCGGGCGCGCCGAGCGCAGCGATCACCAGGGCCGAAGGTGTGCGGAAGCGCATTCGTTTCTCTCCCACTCCGGGCGCGCGGCGACGCGGCGCGAGATCCCGGACAACGAGGCGTCGCGCCGCTCTCCGCCGTGCGCGGCGGGCGCTTGGGCACACCATGGCACGCAAAACGCCCGTGTCCAGCGGGGCGGCGCCGGCGGTGTGGGCGCTGGTGGTCCGAAAAATGAAGACGGGGCCGGATTGCTCCGGCCCCGTCGAGAAAGCGTACGACTTATCGGTGGTGTGACCCGGAAGACTATCCGAGCAAAACCGCCCGATCAGCGACGGCGACGCAGGCCGAGGCCCGCGAGGCCGGCGAAGCCCATGCCGGCGGCGGCGGGCATCGGGACGCCGACGACGTAGAGGTCGACGTCCGAGTTCGTGTCGACGCCGTTCGCGTTCGGATTGAACGCGAAAGTGATGACCGAGCCGGGACGGGGCTGGTTGTTGAACCAGCCGGTGACGTTGACGCCCGCGAAGAACGTGCTGCTGAACAGCCCGTTGAACGTGAGGCCGTCGATCGAGAAGCCCTGACCGGCCTGCGAGGTGACCTGACCAACGCCGCTGAAGATGTCGGCGCTGTAGGACGACGCGTCGGCATTCAGGATGCTGACGAAGCCACCGGTCACGAACCCGCCGACCAGGTCGATACGACCCGAGAACGTCGAGAGCGTGGAGGTGACGGTCTGGGCGACGCCGTCCTTGCGGACGCCGGCGAGGACCGAATTCGCGTTCGCGGTCAGCAGGATGCTGCCCGTCGAGGTCGTGGTGAACCCGCCACCGCCGCTGAACGAGGCGGTGAGCGTGTTGATGTCGATGAACAGCTCGGGGGCAGCCGTTGCGCCGGCCGCGACGCCCGCGAGGGCGGCAACAGCAAGCATGGTTCGATTCTTCATTGTCCCTTATCTCCTTCTTTCCACCTGAAAAGTCGTTCTCTCACCCACCGCCGCGCAACGCCTGGGGTGCAGACATCAGCGGTTATCGAACCGAATGTAGCCCCAAAGGGGTGGGGCGTCAAGCGGTTCTCGGGCTTTTCTTGGGCCATGCGCCCGCGAATCACCGATCAAAGACCAAAAATGTGACCGGAACATGGCCAATATTGGCCCCGAGTGGCGAAATTGGCGCGGGAAGGGCCCTCCGCGGCGCGAAAAAAGAAGAGGACCGGCATGCGCCGGTCCTCTCGGATGACGAGAGATTCCGTTGGAAGAAGTCCCCCGACAGCGGCTTAGCGGCGGCGACGAGCGGCGCCGAGGCCGAGCAGACCGGCGAGACCGAGGCCGGCGGCCTGGGGCGTCGGGACGGTCAGGACGTACAGGTCGATGTCCGTGTTGTTGTCAACGCCGTTCGCGTTCGGGTTGAACGCGAAGGTGATGACCGAGCCCGGACGGGGCTGGGTGAACCACCAGGGGGTGATGTTCACGCCCGCGAAGAAGTTGTTCGCGAACAGGCCGTTGAAGGTCAGGCCGTCGATCGAGAAGCCCTGGCCGGCCTGGCTGGACACGGAGCCGACGCCGTTGGCGATGTCGGCCGTGTAAGTCGTGCCGTCGGAGTTCAGGATGCTGACGAAGCCGCCCGTGACGCCGCCGTTGACGAGGTCGATGCGGCCGCTGTAGGTCGTCAGCGAGGCGCTGATCGGCTGGGCCACACCGTTGATGCGGACGCCGGCGAGCACCGACGAGGCGTTGCTCACGATGTTGATCGAGCCGGTGGCGCTCGTCGAGAACGCGCCGCCGTTGAACGTCGCGGTGAGCGTGTTGACGTCGATGAACAGTTCGGACACGGCGCCGGCGGTGGACGCGAGGCTGCAGAGCGCCCCGGCGGCAAGAACAAAGCTCTTCATGGTTTTCCCTTTCCTCCGAATGATCTCTCTCATCTCCTCCGGCGCGAGGGCCTCCGCGAGCGCGGGGCCTGTCCGGAGCCGTGACAAACATAGCCTGCTTTGGGGGCGGGTCAACGGGCCGTCATTCGTTTTTTGCTTGTTTTTCTGTGGTTTTTTCGCATCGAGCCGCCCGATAACCTCGCGGCTTGCCCGGTGTGTCGGGCGGCTTCTTGCCCATCTTCCGCGCGCCCGGTTCTCGGACGCGCCGCCCCTCGACGCACCGGCGGGACCGGCAGAAAAACAACACGGCCCGCGCGGGGCGGGCCGTGGGAGAGCGAACTGGTCGATCGGGGGCGCCGGTCGGGCGCCGGCGTTCAGGCGCGCGCGGCTTGCGGCTTGCGCGCGGGAACGGAAGCGGGCACGCCCGCGTCGTTCTTGTTGGCGCCGCCCTCCGCCACCAGCGACGCCGCGCGGTGCAGGCTCTCGAAGGTGCCGGCGTCGGTCCACCAGCCGTCGAGCACGCTGTGGGTGAGGTCGCCGCGCTGGAGGTAGGCGTTGTTGACGTCGGTGATCTCGAGTTCACCCCGCCGGCTGGGCTTGAGGGTCTGGGCGATGTCGAAGACGTCGGGGTCGTACATGTAGATGCCGGTGACGGCGAGGTTGGATGCGGGGCTGGTCGGCTTCTCGATAATCTCGGCGATGCGCTGGCCCTCCATGCGCGCGACGCCGAAGCGCTCGGGATCGTCGACCTCCTTGAGCAGGACCTTGGCGCCGGTGGGCTGCGAGAAGAACTCGCCCACGGCGCGCCGGATGTTCTTCTCGATGATGTTGTCGCCCAGCACGACGCAGATCTTCCCGCCGTCGGCGAAGTCCTGCGCGAGTTTCAGGGCGTCGGCGATGCCGCCCTCGCCCTCCTGATAGGTGTAGTGCAGCTCCTTGAGCCCGAGCGACTTGCCGTTGCCGAGGAGTTTCAGGAAGTCGCCCGCGTGATCGCCGCCTGTGACGATGACAATCTCGCGGATGCCCGCGTTGAGCAGGCACTGGATGGGGTAGTAGATCATGGGCCGGTCGTAGACCGGGAGCAGGTGCTTGTTGGTCACCAGCGTCAACGGCCGGAGCCGGGTGCCGAGACCGCCCGCGAGAATCACGCCTTTCATGTCGCCGTATCCCTTTCGTTCAGGTCGTCGGTGCGTCGCCGGTCACTTGGCGCCAAGTTCGGAGCGGACCCACGCGAGGCGCGGGGCGTAGTCGGGGTGGAGAGGCTCGCCGCCGCTCACGGCGTCGAAGCGACGCAGCACGACTTTCGCGTCGTCGAGGCGGCCGAGACGGGCGTAGGCCTCGGCCTGGCCCAGGAGCATGTTGCGATCGGAGGGGTTGGTCTCGAGGCCTCGCGCGAAGGACTTGGCGGCCTCCTCGTAGCGCAGGGCGCGCAACTGGGCGAGGCCCAGCGTGTCGAGATAGGAGCGCTGGTCGGCCTGGGACATGCCGCGCTTCTGGGCGGCCTCGAGCGCCGCGCCCGCGAGCGCGGCGGCTTCGGACGAGTCGCCGTCGGACTTGATGAGGAGGTACGCGAGGTTGTTGAGGGGGAGGGGCGCGTCGGGCATCTCGGCGATCGCGATGCGGTATAGGCGCTCGGCCTCGACCAGGTCGCCCTTCTGCTCGCTAGCCGCGGCCATCAGCACGGACGCGGGCCCGCGCACGGTCTTGTCGGCGTCGAGCCCGGAGAGCGCCGCGAGGATCGGATCGAAGGGCCCGGGCGGGTTGCGGGTGAGGGCGAGGTCCCACATCGCCTGGGCCAGCGCCAGCCGGCCGCGCGGGTCGCCC
>CAYVSR010000130.1:6731-7382 GCA_964453125.1 uncultured Phycisphaeraceae bacterium
CCGCCACGAGCGGCTTGGACCGCTCGATCCAGGCGGCGGCGGCTTCGGGCCGGGAGAGCATCGAGCGGGCGATATTGACAAAGGTCAGCGCCCAGCGCGGGTCGACCTTCGCCTTGGGTTCGATCAGCGCGGCGGCTTCCTGCTCGCGACCCACCGATGCGAGCGCCATCGCGTAGAACGCGAGGGCCTCGGGGCGCGAATCGCCCTCGGCGACGAGTCGGTCCTTCCAGCGGTCGAGAAGCGCGATGGCGGCCTGCGGGCGCCCGGCGTCGGCCTCCATGCGCGCGATAACGACCTCGGCGCGGAGCGGGTCGTTGAGGGTGCGGTTGCGCCACTCGCGCGCCATGCTCATCGCCTCTTCGTTCCGATCGGCTCGCGTGAGCGCCTCGACGGCCATCTCGGCCGCCTCGGGGTTCCCGGGGATGGCCGACGCGGCGCGCATCGCTTCGTTCGCGGCGCCGGAGGCGTCGCCGCTCTCGAACCGTGCGCCCACCAGGCGGCGCCACGCGGGGAAGAATGTGGGGTGTGCGTCGCGGATCTCGGCGAGGCGAGCGATGTAGGCGTTGAGGTCCTTGGTGTTGGTGCGGATGCGCTCGGCGTCGAGCAGCATGCCGATGGGCCCGTCGGTCGGGCCCGTCTCGAGGCCTTTGA
>CAYVSR010000131.1:0-7355 GCA_964453125.1 uncultured Phycisphaeraceae bacterium
CCGGATGAGACGCCGGACCTGAGCGTGCACCTGCAGACCTTCCCCGGCCCGACCGGCGCCGCGGCGGACGGCGCGTGGCGCTCGGCCCTGGCCGCGCGCGACTCGGCGCTCGCGGCGCTCGAGAGCGCCAAGAAGATGCCCCCTGCGGGCTCCGAGACGCCCGTCGAGAACCCGCTCGACGCCGGCGTGACGCTGCCTGACCTCGACGGCTCGCTGGCCCGCTTCGACCCGCGCGACCTGGCCGACCTCATGGGCGTCTCGCGCGTCCGCATCGATCCCGGCGCCAAGATGGCCTGGGTCGTGGACCTCCGCGCCGAGCCTCGTTGCGAGCGATCGTGGAAGCGCGACGGCACCGTGCGCCGCCGGTCCGACGGCGGGATGCTCAGCGACCGCGACGCCGAGGCCGTTGGGGCGGCCTGACGCTCGCGCGCCGAGTCACCGGCCGCGCTGGCGACGTCGCAGCGACTCGTGCAGCGCTTCCACCTCGGCGCGAAGCCGGTCCAAGGCCGCTTCCGGGCCGTTGCGCAGCAGTTCCTCGTGCCCGATCGGCTCGCCGACGGCGATCAGCAGCGGGCCGCCCCAGAGTTGCGGCAGGGCGCGCGATTTGGGCCAGATGTCGAACGCCCCCTCGATGGCCATCGGCACCACGGGGCAGCGGGCTCGCTTGAGCAGCAGCGTGGCGCCGCGTTGGAATTCTTTGATCTCACCGTCCGGCGTGCGCGACCCCTCGGGGAAGACGCTGACCACCTCGCCCGCGCGGAGCTGCGCCAGCGCCGCGCGGATGGCCTGGATGTCCCCCTCGTTGTCGCGCAGCGGGATGGCGTTGAGCGCCCCGATGATGCGTGCGAAGACCGGATTCCTGAAGAGGCTGGCGCGCGCCAGCGGGCGGAACTGCCGGTTGCGCACGCACAGGCCGATCATCGGCGGGTCGAAGTGCGACTGGTGGTTGCACACCACGAGCACGGGGCCGGACTCCGGGAACCGGCCCAGGTGCAGGCGCCGGAACCGGTACAGCAGCGTCAGCAGGCAGGTGACAGCGCCCCACGCGAACCAGTAGAAGCAGCGCTGACCGAGCCCCGAACGCGCCGCGGGCAGTCCGTCTTCGGCGCGATCCGCGCCCGGCCGCCCCGGCGCCTCCCGGGTCGGACCGCCGGCGTCGCCGGTCAATCCGCGGCTCCCGCGGGCGCGGCGGCGAGGTCCGCGACGCCGCGCCGACGCAACGTCTCGTGCGCGATGCGGACGACCGCCTCCACCGACTCGTCGAACGTCATCGCAGAGGTGTCCACCGTCGTCGCGTCCGGCGGGCAGACGAGGCGCCCGACCGGTCGGTGGCTGTCGCGGTGGTCGCGCTCGGCGATGGCGCGCTCGACGGCGCCGGCGTCCACCGCGTGGTCCGGGCGCTGCTGGCGCAGCTGCGCGACACGGCGCGTGGCCCGCGCCTGCAGCGTCGCGTCGAGGTAGATCTTCACGTCCGCGTCGGGGAACACCACGGAGCCCTGGTCGCGCCCCTCGGTCAGCAGGCGCGGGTGCGCCCGCCCGATGTCGCGCTGCAGGCGCACCATCACCTCGCGCACTCCCGGCAGGCTCGAGACCGCCGACACGGCGCCGTCCACGTCCTCATCGCGCAGGCGCGCCGAGAGGTCCGCCCCGAAGGCCAGCAGCGCCGGCGGGTCCGCGCGCCAGTCGAAACGCAGCGCCGCCTGCGACGCGAGCGACGCGATCGCCGCGCCGTCGGTCAGCGGGATCGCCCGATCGATCGCCAGCGCGGTCGCGGCGCGATACATGGCTCCGGTGTCGAGGAACTCGAGGCCCAGCCGCTTGGCGGCCAGACGGGCGACGGACGACTTCCCGGTGCCCGCGGGCCCGTCGATCGTGACGATCAGTCGCGCTGGCGCCGGCGCCTTCGTCATGCGCCCAACACGGTAGCAGCCTCGCCCGCCCGGAGACGCCCCCCGAGGGGCCTCGTCCAGCGTCGCCTCACGCTTCGGCGGTCTTGAGAGCCGATTCGAGGGCCTCGCGCGCCCGCAGCACCGATTCCTCGGCGTCTCCCTTGCCCTTGTGCTCGATGGCCAGCGCCCCCTCGAAACCCACGCCCGAAATCGCCTCGATACACGCCCCCAGGTCGTACCCTTCGTGCCGGCCCGCATCGTCGAACGAGCCGACCGTCGCCACGACGGCCTGCGCGTAGGGCGTGATGTGACGCAGGTACTCCCGAGGGTCACCGCCCGCCGACGCCGCCGCGGCTTGGAAGTCCGGCATCGACCCGATCCGGAACCCGCCGATTTTCTTGATCAGCGCCGTGGCCTTCTTGGGGGTGTCCGTCAGCCCGGTGTGCGGGGCAATCAGGATGTTGATCTCCATCCGGTCGGCGCGCTCCAGCAGGATCTTCACGGCGTCGGAGGCGCCCTCGAGGTTGTCCTCGTTGTCCTTGGCCTCGATCCGCAGCGCCGTGGAGTTGCATCCCAGCCGGTGGGCGACTTGCAGCACGCGCAGCATCCGCTCGATGGACGCCTCAGTGGCCTCTTCGTTCGATCCCATGACCTGCGGGTCGGACTCGACCAGCACCAGGCAGGGGCAGGCGGCCTTGTCCGCCGCGTCGCGAAGCCGGTCGACGGCCTTCCCGTCCAGGCCGGTGAGGAGCGCCGTGGGCAGCGAGAGCCCGAACAGGCCGAGTTGCTCGCGCGCGAACACGGGGAGGTCCCAGAGCGCCATGCCCTTGGGGCCGGTCGACTTCAGGCGCTTCTGGAGCGAACTGGCGGAAAGGATCAGCAGCATGGATGGCGCCGTGGCTCGGATGGGTGCCGGGCGGCGCGAGCGCGGCCAGCGGCGTAACGGTCGGGGTGGACGGCGGGGTCGTCTCGCGCATCCGGCCTTTGGGACGCGCACTCTATGCGTCAAGCATCGACCCGCGCGCGGCACGACCCTCGCAAAAACAAAGACGGCCGGGCCCGAGGGCTCCGACCGTCCGGAGGGGAGAAAGCATGGCAATAACGCCCGGCCCCGAGGGGTCAGGTCGCTAGGGACAGTATGGCCCCGGATGGGGTGCGGCACAAGACCACAAAAAACACGATTCTGGGCGCGCAGAGACCGATTCGGGGGCGTCGGCTGGCTCTGGTTGCGGGTCGTTTCGTGCCCGGTAGCATGCGCCGCCTTGTGTCCGCCCGGGCTGGCCGTGGGCCGGGTCTGGTCCTGGAACTCATACCCATACGCCCCCCTCCGGAAAGGGATGCACCCCCGATGCCCACCCCCGCCGATCGCAAGTACACCGAGTCGCACGAGTGGGTCAAGGACGCCGGGGGCACGGTCACCCTCGGGGTCACCCAGTTCGCCGTCGATGAACTCACCGACATCACCTATGTGCAGATGAAGCCCACGGGGACCAAGGTCGCCGCGGGAGGGGCGGTGGGGGAGATCGAGTCCGTCAAGGCCACCAGCGACATCTACTCCCCCGTCGCCGGCGAGATCGTCGAGGTCAACAAGACCCTCTCCGACGACCCCAGCCTCGTGAACAAGGACCCCTACGGCGCCGGGTGGCTGGTCAAGATCAAGGCGACCGACGTCGGCCCCATGGCCAAGTTGATGGACGGCCCGGCGTACGAGAAGGCGCACGGGGCGCAGTGACGGTGGGGGCGGCGCCGCGGCGCGCTCCAGCGAGAACGGCATGAGGTGGCTCCACGGCGAACCGGCGCGCGACGATCGCGGCAGGGTCGTCGAGACGCTCAGCGTGCGCGCCATCCGCTCGGCGAACGTTGGCAAGGCGCCCGCGGCGCTCGCGAAGCAGCTCCGGGACATCGTCAAGAACCGCGCCGCCGGCTTTGACCCGATGAACCTGGTCATCTCGCTCGTGCTGGTCCTCTCGTTCCTCGCGGCACTCTACTTACTGCCCATACGGGGCCTGCCGTACTACGGCGCGATCGGCGCGTTCGTCGTCTTCCAAGTCTGGGTCCTGCGCTGGTGCGCCGAGCGACGCATGGCGCGCGAGGTAGCGGGGACCATCGCCGCCCACGGGCTCTGCGGCTCGTGCGGCTACACCCTGCAGGACCTCCCGCCCGACCCCGACGGCTGCGTCGTCTGCCCGGAGTGCGGTAGCGCGTGGGACGCCGAGCGCATGACCCGCGCCCACTGGCGCCCCGAGAAAGCCACCCTCTTCGCCCCGCGCACCTTCGCCTCTTGGGCGCTGCTGGCCCTGCCCGGTCTCGGGACGGACGCCCGTGCCGTGCTGCACCGGCGCCTCGATACCCGACTTGCCTGCCTGCCCACCCCGGCGCGTGACGCCCGCCCGGCGAAGGAGTGGGCCGCCCTCCGGCGTGACCTGCGGCGCATCGGGCGCGGGTGGCGCATCGCGCTGAGCGTGCCGGTGTTCGTCCTGCTGGCGTGCTGCGTGCGCTGGCTCCTGCTCGAGATACTCGATCCGAACACGGACGTCGCGTTGGCGATCTTCCTCGCGGTGACGATCCCGTTCCTCGCGTACGTCGCCACGGCGGTCCTGTGCAGCGAGTGGGGCGTGCGCCGACGCCCGATCGAGGACGCTTTCGTGCGCCACGGCGCGTGCCCTGTCTGCGCGGCCGGGCTGGAGCGGCGCGAGACACGCCGCGGCGCCCTGATGTGCTGCGATTCGTGCGGGTGCGCGTGGAAACCGGCGGCGCCCGCGTCGAGGGCTGTGAGGATGACGCCGGCTGCTGTGCCTGCCGAGGAACCGCACGCGAAGAATGGTTGATGTGCGCAGACCGGAGCCGCGACCGTCAGGGAGAGGTCTGACGCCACCGGCTCGCGTTTCGTCCTTGCGTGGGCAAAGAGCGAATCTGAGCCCCTGATTGAGAACCGCTCCCTCACGGTCGCGGCTCCGTGCTGCGCGCGAGGGCGCGGCCGTGGTCCGCCTTCCCCCTACGATCCCCCGCCCATGCCCGCCCCGCGCGAGTTCAAGGTCGTTTCTCCCTTCAAGCCCACCGGCGACCAGCCCGGCGCCATCGACGCCATCGCGCGGCGCATCGACGCGGGCGAGAGCCACACCGTTCTCCTCGGCGCCACCGGCACGGGCAAGACGTTCACCATGGCCAACGTGATCGAGCGCGTGCAGAAGCCCACGCTCGTCATCAGCCACAACAAGACCCTCGCCGCGCAGCTCTACGAAGAGATGCGCGAACTCTTCCCCGAGAACGCCGTCTCCTACTTCGTCTCGTACTACGACTACTACCAGCCCGAGGCGTACATCCCCCAGCGCGACATCTACATCGAGAAGGATTCGAGCCGCAACGACGACCTCGACCGCCTCCGCCTCGCCGCCACCAGCAACCTGCTCTCCCGGCGCGACACCATCGTCGTCGCCTCCGTCTCCTGCATCTTTGGCCTCGGCTCGCCCGACGCCTACAAGGACCGCGTGTTCACCGTCCAGCGCGGCCAGACCATCGACCGGCGCGAGTTCCTCCTCGCCCTCGTCGCCATGCAGTACAAGCGCGACGAGATCGACTTCAAGCGCGGCACGTACCGCGTGCGCGGCGACGTCATCGAGCTCTTCCCCGCCTACGAACAGTTCGGCGTCCGCGTCGAGATGTTCGGCGACGACATCGACCGCATCGAGTTCATCAATCCCACCAGCGGCGAGGTGTTGGCCGAAGAAACCCAGTTCCACATCTTCCCCGCCGTGCACCACGTCACGCCCGAGGACGAGATGGAGCGGGCGCTCTCCGGAATCCGCGCCGAATTGGACGAGCGTCTCATCCAGTTGCGTCACGAGGGCAAACTGCTGGAGGCCCAGCGCCTCCAGGCGCGCACGCGCTACGACCTCGAACTGCTGGCCGAGGTCGGCGTCTGCCCGGGCGTGGAGAACTACAGCCGCTGGTTCGACGGGCGCGCCCCTGGCGAGAAGCCCTTCTGCCTGATGGACTACTTCGAGCGCACGCCGCGCCGCTCGGGCGAGGGACGTCCGGGCGCCGAGAAGGGCACGCACCGCGACTGGCTGCTGATCATCGACGAGAGCCACGTCACCCTGCCGCAGGTCCGCGCGATGTACAACGGCGATCAGGCGCGCAAGCGCGTGCTCGTCGAGCACGGCTTCCGCCTGCCCAGCGCCCTGGACAACCGGCCGCTGACGTTCGCCGAGTTCGAGACCATGACGCCCCAGGTGGTGTACGTGAGCGCCACGCCGGGGCCGTACGAGCTGCAGAAGACCGGGGGCGAGATCGTCGAGCAGGTCATCCGCCCCACGGGCCTGGTGGACCCGATCATCGAGATCCGCCAGGCGCGCGGCCAGGTGCCCGACCTCATCGGCGAGTGCGAGAAGGTCGTCGCCAAGGGCGAGCGGGCCATCGTCACCGCCCTCACCAAGCGCCTGTGCGAGCAACTGGCCCAGTACCTCGACGAGCGCGGCTTGCGCGTCCGCTACCTGCACTCCGACATCGAAACGCTCGACAGGGTGGAAATCCTCCGCGACCTGCGCCTAGGCGAGTTTGACGTGCTCGTGGGCGTCAACCTCCTTCGCGAGGGGCTCGACCTCCCCGAGGTCTCGCTCGTCTGCATCCTCGACGCGGATAAGGAAGGCTTCCTGCGCAGCGCGACAAGCCTCATCCAGCAGATGGGGCGCGCCGCCCGCAACATCAACTCGCGCGCGATCCTGTACGCCGACAAGATGACGCCGGCCATGCAGACCGCGATCGAGGAGACCGAGCGCCGGCGCGCCAAGCAGGAGGCCTACAACCTCGAGCACAACATCACCCCCACGCAGGTGCAGAAGGCCATCCGGCGCGGCATCGAGATGGAACTCCGCGCCCGCAAGACCGCCCGCGACGCCGTGCACGCCAGCGACGAGGCCTTCGACCGCGACGAACTCCTCGTTTCGCTGGAGCGCGAGATGCTCGAGGCCGCCGAGGGCATGGAGTTCGAGCGCGCGGCGGAACTCCGCGACCGCATCGCCGCGGTCAAGAAGATCACCGCCGAAGCGCCCGCGCCCGACGGCCTCTCGCCCGAGGTCGCCGGCGAGGAGCCGCCACCGAAGGTTCGCGTCCGCATGTCGGATGTCGATCGCGAGCTCTACGGCGAGGAGGGCGCCAAGACCATCCCCGGCGCCCCCGGCAGCAGGGTGCGCAAGCGCAAGCGCTTCAACGACACGCCGAAGGACCGCAAGCCCCGGCCCAAGTGATCGGCCCGAGCGGAAGCCCGGCGACCCCCGGCGCGCGCTGCGGCGCCGCCTGAATCCGGGGCGCCCTCGCCCGAATCCGCGCACGTATCATCCGACGCCCCACAGGCCCATCGGAGAGGTATTCGTGCCCGCGGAAGCCAGCCACCCGTCCGTCCATCGCGTCATCCGGGTCCGCGGCGCTCGCGAGCACAATCTCAAGAACGTCCACGTCGAGATCCCG
>CAYVSR010000132.1:0-7340 GCA_964453125.1 uncultured Phycisphaeraceae bacterium
GGCGAGCGCGGGGCAGTTCATGGCCAGGAACGCCTCGCCCGATCGGGGCGACATCTCGTGGATCGCCCGCGCGACGACCTCCTTGCCCGCGCCCGATTCGCCGCTGATCAGCACGTTGCCGTGCGAGGCGGCGATGGAGGCGATCTGGTCCTTGAGGGCGCGCATGGCGTCGCAGTCGCCCACGATGCGGTCGAGGCCGCGCGGCCCCGGAGCGCCGTCGCGCGTGCCCTGCCCGGCGCCGCCGGCGGACTCGAGGCGAAGGATCGCGTTCTCCTTGCGGAGGCGGGCGTGCTCGATGGCCCGCTTGACGGCGATCAGGAGTTCGTCGCCCTCGAAGGGCTTGGTGATGTAGTCGAACGCACCGAGCTTGATTGCGCGCACCGCCGTTTCGACCGTGCCGTAGGCGGTCATCACGACCACCGGCAGATCCTCGTCGAACTCGCGGATGCGTTCGAGGAGGTCGACGCCGGACATGCCGGGCATCTTGAGGTCGGTGATGACGGCGTCTGGTCGCCGGCGCGCGATGATGTCCAGGGCGGTCTGGGCGTCCGACGCGGCGAGCGGGGTGTGCCCCGCGCGCTGCAGCGTCGCGCCGACCGAGTCCCGGAGCATGTCCTTGTCGTCAACGACGAGCACTGCGCTCATGCGGCGTGTTCCTGGGGTGAGAGAACGGTGTCGGGGAGGAGGATCTCGACGAGCGCGCCGCGCGCGGGCGGTTCGGCGTTGCGGACGCTGACTCGCCCGGCGTGCGCATCCACGATGCGGTGCACGATGGCGAGGCCGAGGCCCGTGCCTGCGGCCCTGGTCGTGAAGAACGGGTTGAACATGCGCTCGACCACGCCGTCGGGCAGGCCGGCGCCGGTGTCGCGCACCGAGAGCACCACCATTGGCAGACGCTCGCCGCGCGAGCCCATCGCGGCGCGGCGCGAGGCGTCGAGGGTGACGCTGTGGCCGCCGGGGGGCGCATCGGGCGACTCGTCGATGGCGTCGAGCGCGTTGCGGAGCACGTTCACGAGCGCCTGGCGGAGCAGCGCGGGGTCGGCGCGCAGCGGGATGTCGGCGCGCCCGGGCTCGGCGTCGAGGCGCACCAGGCGCACGGAGGGGCGGGCGCCGAGCAGGTGTGCGCAGGCGTCGGCGGCGTCCGACAGCGCTTCCCGCGCGGTGGTGTCCACCGGGCGGACGCGCAGGTCCTTGGCGAACGCGAGCACGTCCGCCACGACCGCGTCGGCGGTGCGGACGGCGCGGGTGATCTTTTCCGCGGTCTCGCGGAGGACGGGCGAATCGGCGAGGTCCTGCTCGAGGAGGCGGGCGTGCAGCGCGACGGCGGCGAGCGGGTTGCGGACCTCGTGGGCGATGCCCGCGGCGACCTCGCCCAGCGCCGCCAGCGCCTGCGAGCGCCGGAGCTGCTCGTTCGCCTGGGAGAGCTGCGACTGAAGGCGCGCGACCTCGGCGCGGAGGGCATCGTGGGTCTGCTCGAGGCGCCGGGTCACCTCGGAGAACGAGGCCAGCAGTTCGGCGAGATCGGCCGGTGAGAGCGAGTGCGCGCCGGTGGGCGGGCCGTGCTCCACACGCACGGGCGCGCCGGCGATCAGGCTGGCGGGGGCGGCGCCGTTCATCCGTTCCGGTCCTGGTAACGAGCGGGGTGGGCGCCGGAGCGCGGGGCGTACGCGCGCGCGGCCGTGCGCGAGGCGCGGACGGAGAGCATCTCGTCCGCCAGCGCGTCGCGCCGGGCGGCGAGCGCGCTCCCTGCCCGGTCCTCTTCGGCGCGGAGGCGGGCCGCGAGCGCGTCCAGGGCGAGGAGCGAGGCGTGCCCGCGCTCGCGCTCGGCGCCGTCGAGCTCGTGCGATCGTGCGTCCCACTCGGCGCGGGCGGCGCGGAGTGTGGGCGCGAGAGCCTCGAGGCCCTCAATCATCGGAGCGCGCCGGTCGAGCAGCGCGAGCGCGCCGTCCGGCTCGTCGCGCGAGGCGGCTTCTGCGAGGGGCGTGGTGAGGGCGATGATCTCTCGCAGCGAGCCGGCGACTCGCTCGAACACCGCGCCGGCGCGGTCGGCCCAGGCGCGGGCGGCGTCGGGGGCGGTCTCGGATTGGAGCGTGCGTGCGGTCATCCTGACCTCGTCGCGGGGCGTCCTGCCCCGGGTTGTTCCGTCATTCGTGGGGCGTGGGCGCGCCGCTCTGCTGGGTCGCGCCGGCGTGCTGCATGGCGAGCTGCGAGCGGGCCTCGAGCCAACGCTCCCAGTGCTCGCGTTCGAGCGGGAGGTCCTTGCTGGCGAACGCGTCGGGGGGGAGTTCGCGGAAGCGCTGGTGGGCGCGCTCGTTGGCGGTGCGCGCTTCCTCCCAGCGGCCGGTCTGCGCGTACACATTCACGATCTGCATCATGGCGACGAGCGAGGCGGGGTCGTCGGCGAAACGGCCGGCGGCCTCGTCGTACCAGTCGATCGCCTTGTCGTACATGCCCAGGTCGAACGCGCAGTCCGCCCGGTAGAAGAAGCCGTTGCGGCGCGCGATCCGCTCCGACCCCGGCAGCCGGCGCAGGTCGCGCGGCTGGGCGCCCGAGCACACCCGGTCGTACTGCGTCAGCGCGTCGCGCAGGCGCTGCTCACGCAGCGACGCGAGTTCCGCGCGCGTCGCCTGCGGCATGGCCTCGGCCAGCGTCCGCGAGATCTGCGAGGCCGACTGGCGCAGCGAATCCGCCAGCATGAGGCGCGTGAGGTCAGCGCCGCCGGGAGGGGCGTCCGCCGCGGCGGGGCGGTTGGCCCCGGCTTCCGGCTGCGCGCCCGCGGCGCGCTCGACGGCCTCGGTCAGGCGCTCGATCGCCTCCGCGTGGCGGGCCTGGCGGTGGTACAGCGCGCCAAGTTCGGTGAGCGCGACGCCGAACTCGGGCGCGTCGGGCGGCATGACCTCGCCGCTGACCGCCTGCTTGAGCAGGCGCTCGGCCTCGGCGTCGTTGGACTCGTCGGTGTCGGCGGCGAGGCACCTCGCCAGCGGCACGATGGAGCGGAACCGCTCGCCGGACGGCGCGTTCTCGGCGATCAGCGAGCGGTACGCGTCCGCGGCGGTCTGGTAGTCGCCCCGCGCCTCGTGCGCCTGAGCGATGCGGAACACCGCGCTGGGGCGGCGCGGGTCGGCGGGCCGGCCCGCGGCGAACTCGCTGAACAGACGGATGGCGCCGTCCTGATCGCCGGCGCGGTCGGCGGCGTCCGCCGCGGACCAGAGCGACTCGCCGTAGACCGCGTCCTCGCGCCCGATCATCTGCTTGGCGTGCGCGGCGAAGCGGACGCTGGCCTCGGCGAAGTGGGCCCGAACCTCGGCGCGCGTGACGCGCTCGACGGCGGGCCAGTCGATCGAGCCGTCGCGGAGGCGGGCAGGCGCGAGGAGTTCCTCGCCCAGCATGCGGTGCGACTGCGCGATGGCGAGATTGATCCACGCGGGCGGCGCGGGGGACTCGCCCCCCCTCTCGGCCAGGGTCGCGAACTCGAGGGCGTGCGCGGGGTCGCCGGCGTCAAGACGCTCCTGGGCGCGAACGCGCAGGCTGTCGAGCGCCTCGCGCCGCACGCGCCCCGTGGGCGTCTTGGCGTGGCCCATCGAGTCGAACGCGCGCTGGTACGCCTCCGCCGCGCGGTCGAACGCGCCGAGCGCGCACTCGCTCTCCGCCAGGCCCAGCAGCGCGGAGGGCACGGCGGGGCTCTCGGGGAAGTTGTCGATGACCGCGCCGAAACGCTCGCGCGCCTCGTCCGGCGATTCGGAGAGTTGCGCGATGCGCCCCAGCGCGACGCCCGCCTCGGCCTGCAGCGGGCTCGTCGCGGGCAGGATGGTCTGGGCGCGGGCGACTTGCTTGGCCGCGTCCGTCAGGCGCCCGGTCTCGAAGAGCCCTCGCCCGAGCAGCAGCAGCAGCTCGCCCGCTTCGGGGCCGGCCGGGTTCTGCAGGCGAGGGATGCTCTGCAGCAGGTGCACCACCGCGTCGTCCGGAGAGCCGGTGTCGAGGCGCAGTTCCGCCTGGCGCGCGAACGCCCAGGCGCGATCCTCCTCGCTCAGTTTCGGGTCGAGATTGAACTTGGAGAGCGCCTGCAGCGCGCCGTCGAGCCTCGCGGCGGCGACGGCGGGGGCGACCTCTTCGCGCGCCAGCGCGATCGCGTTCAGGATCGCCTGTCGCTGCATCCGAAGGCGGGCGTCCGCCGCCTCGTCGGGCAGCGAGCGGGCGATGGTGAGCGCCTCGTCCGCGCGCCCCACGCGCATCAGCGCTTCGGCCAGGCGCGACTCGCGCAGCGGGTCGAGCGTCTCGCCCAGCGCGACCGCGGCCTCGTAGTCGCGCACGATGGCCTCCGCCGCCGGCGCCGAGGGCTCGCTCGCGTCACGCTCACGGATCACTCTCGCGTCGGCGCGCAGCACGTGGAAGCGGCGCTTAAGGGCGTCGGTCGAGGCGGGGTTCGAGAGGTGCGGGCGCACGTCGCGCTCGAGGCGCTCGATCGCGTCGTCCGGTCGTTCGTCGAGCAGCGCCCGCTCAGCGCCGCGCATGGCCGCGGTCAGATCGTGCGTCGGGCGGCGCGTGAACGCGACGACCCCTCCCGCCACCAGCAGCGCCGCGGCGCCCAGCAACGCCGGGCCCTGCCACGCCGACGCGAGCCGCGAGAGCGCCGAGGGCGGCGCCTCGGCGACGGGCGCGTCCGGCGACTGCGCACTGGGCGGCGGCGGTGGCTTGGCGTCGGGCGGTGGTGGCTGCTTGGTGGCCATGCGGTCGCTCGTCGGTCGGCGCTTCCTGCGCGGGTAGCGGCGCGGCGCCGCCACGTCCGTTTATCGGGCGGCGTCCGGGCTGGTCTGGAGCGTTTCACCCCGCCGCCGCGCAATCCTTGCGGCTGGGAGGGGCGTGCGGGCTATTCGCCCGAGCCCGAGGGGCCCGTGTCTCCCGCGTCCGGGGGTGACGGGGCGTCCGGCTTGATGGACACCACGACGACCGTTCGGGCGAGCACGTCGGCCGGGTGACGGGCTCGTGGGTCCACCAGCAGGAACAGGGCCAGCGGCGGGCAGAGGAGTTTCAGCGCGTTCCGCACGACGGCCTGCCAGAAGGCGGGCTTGCCGCCCTTGGCCGAGACCGTGCGGCAGCGCACGAGGCTCTTGCCGAGCGTCGAGCCCGCGAGCCACTCCGAGACCGACGTGTGCAGGATGGTCAGGAAGAGCAGGGCCAGCAGCGCCCCGGCGCCGCCGAGGCCCGCATCGGGCGAGAGGAGCGACGCCTCGAGAATCTCGCCGGGCGAGATGGCGAACGCGCGGCTGACGACAATCGCGGGCAGGCCGAGGTCTACGCACGCCGCGACGAACCGGCGCCCCGGCCCGGCCAGCGCCGTGCCCGGCGGCAGCACGATCACCTGCGAATCCGCGGGTTCGGGTCGAAGGATGAACACGAGGGCGGTCAGGAGCACGGCGCCGAGCAGGAGCGCGAGGGTCAGCAGGCTGCGCGCGGAAACCACGGCGCCGGGGGACGCGGGGCCCGTGTAGAGGGTGCGCCCGGTGATCGCTGAGACCGTCGCCACATGCTGGCGCGGGCCGGCCTTGCCGGTCTGAAACCAGACCACGCTGACTCGCTCGCCGGAGGGGACAACGGCGAAGTCCGCGCCGACCCCGGGGATCGAAGCGAGCGCGTGCGCGGCGCCACCGGGGCGGAGGAGCCGGAGCGAGACCTCGCCCGATGGCGCGCGTCGGCAGGCGATGAGGGAGTCGGCCGCCACGAGCAGGTCCTCGCCCTCGAACGGCGCCCCGAGGCCCGCGTCGGCCCATGCGCTCGTATCGGACGACCCGGCTGCGGAGAGCAGGGCGTCGGGGTCGGCGCTCCAGACGCGGGCGGGCGCGGCGCCCTCAGCGCCGGGTCGTCGCGGCTCCCGCTCGGCGAGAATGAGCCGGTCGGCGAGCACGAGCAGCACGGGGCGGGACCCGGCGCGCGCGTCCGGCAGCGGCGCCGGCTTCCATTCCGTCTGCGCCAGGGCGAGCAGGGTAAGCCCGCCTCGCTCGGAGAGCAGCGCGAACGCTCCGGACTTCGTGAGCGCAACGTCGAGCAGCACGCCCGACTCGGGCAGCGAGGGCAGGGCCTCGGGGTCGCGCCCGACGGGCCGGTACTCGTAGAACGCGGAGCCGATCGCGGCGCGCGCCGCGGTCACCGCCTCCACCCGACGTCGCGCCGACGGCCCATCGCCCGGAGCGCCCGGCGCGACCTCGGGCGGCGCGGGCTCGTGCACGAGCAGGAGGCGGTCGGCGTACGCCGACACGTGCGCGGGCGAGCCGGGAAGGTCTCGCGCGTGGCGCACGCTGCCGAGCGGGTCGCTCGCCACGATGTGGTGCAGCGAGGTGAATCGCAGGCCCGACGACGCGGGCGGCGCCGGCGGCGGCCACACGAAAAAAGCGTGCTCGCGGGAGCCCGCCGAAGGGATCGAGCCGGCGGCCTGGGCGTGGACACCGCGCAGCGTCGGCGCCGCCAGAAGGAGGCAGGCGATCGCGGCTCGGATTCGGTCTGGCGCGGGCATGCGGATGCGACTATAGAGGAGCGGCTCGGACGCGCGGACGCGCCGGGCCAAGCCTCAGCGGGCCTCGATGCCCCGCTCGGCCAGCCACGCGGGTGCGAGCGCTGGCGTGGGGCAGTCGCGGTCGAGCACCAGCGCCCGAACCGGGCCGATCGATTCCACCAGCGAATCGAAGTCGAACGCCTCGTCGGGCAGTTGCTCGGGCCGGCCGTTGGTCGCGTCCGCCAGGTGGAGCCGGATCTCCGTGCCCGTCTCGGCGTGGCGCAGGCTCACGCGCGTGGGCAGGCGCGGCGGCACGACGCCAGAGCCCCGCAACGTGATGGTCTCGTACGCGGTCAGTTCCGCGCTCACGAGGACAGCCGGCGGCGCCCCCGGCGAAGGCGGCGCGAGCAACTCGATTCGAACCGGTTCGAGCGTGCGCGCGTCGAACGTATGGCAGATGACGCCCGAGCGCGCCGGCTGCGAGAGCATCACCAGGCGCCCGTCGCCGGACACCGCGACGGTTGACGCGGCGCCCTCGGCGAGGGGTGAGAGCCCCAGCAGATCGATGAGGTCGAGCGGGTTGGCCGGGAGGCCGAGCGAGCGGGCGCAGGGATTGCCGGCGTTGTCGTTGCGCCCGATGGAGACGCGATCCGCGCCCGCGGGCTCGAAGAGCCAGTGACGCTCGGCGTCGCACCCCAGGTACAGCACGGTCTCGCCGAGTTTGCGCACGGTGAGCGCCATGCGCGCGGGCGCGACGAACTGGAAGTGCCCCTCGCCCTGCTCCCAGCGCCGCTCGCCCTCGGAGTTGGTGTAGAAAATCTCGGTGGTCGCGCGGCTCCAGAGTCTCGACAGC
>CAYVSR010000133.1:0-7330 GCA_964453125.1 uncultured Phycisphaeraceae bacterium
GCTTCGTCCTCACGAGCACGACGCGCTGATGGCGCTCCGCGCGTGTCTCGGCGCTGCGGCAAGGGCGGCGCTGGATCGGCAACTGGGAGAATCCACAATACTGCGCCGATCGCCTGACGGGCGCCTTGTCGAGTTCGGATGTTCGAAGCGCCGCGGTTCTGATTGCTCGGAGGAGATCCTTCCGCTGTCCTCGCAACTTCCTGAGTTTGCGGCGGCTAGGGCGATGCTGCGGCCTACGCGCGGCGCCTCCACCGATCCCGTTGGCGTGGACTTGGTCTGCCGCCCGAAGCGATGCACGACGCTCGAGTTTGATCGCTCGCCCGCATCGCTCCGAGGCGGCGCGGTGGTGGTCAAGGCGACGGCGCTCATCGACCCCATGCGTGAGGGACTCGGCGCGTCTGAGCGGATGGCGCTCGACGACACGACGGGGCCGGCGGCCGACTTCCTGCGGAGGAACGCTGCGAGCGACCTCCATCGGCCGCTGTCTGACGAGAATCGCCGGGCGCTCATCGGCTCGCTCAGCGCCCGCCTGCCGCAGGATTACCTGGATCTCGTGGCGACGAGCGAGGGCGCGAAACTCGGGGCTTGGCGTGTCCTCGGGCTTCGGGACGTCTGGCGCATGACGCAGGAGGAGCGGACGTACTTCGTGCTGGCGGAATCGGACGGCGCCGGCTGGGTCGGGGTCGCGCAGGGATACGACTCGGGAGAGATCTACTGGGGGCTCGAGGACCGGCACGAAGAGGGCACGAAGCGCGTGGGAAGCAAAGTGCTTCCCTTCCTGCTCTCGCCGCCCGACCCGGAACGATGGAACGCGGCGCCGCGGGGTTTGCAATCGCCCTCGGCGCCGCTGCACGAGATTCTCGCGATCGGCGCCGCGCTGGCGTTGGTGGTTGGCGCCGTCTTGTCCGTGATGTTGTGGTGGAAGATGCCGACCGACGTGAGAAACTTGGTGCGATGGGGGCCGCTCCGCCTGCACTCGGTGATCGGCGCCGGAGTTGGCACGCTCATCCTGACCCTCTGGACGCTCGCGTCGATCGTTCCCGCCCCAGGCGAGGCGAAGAAATCGACACGCTCCAGCAGATGAGGCCGCGGCACGCCGAACGTGTGCCTGTCCCGCCGCCGCCCGGCGCCTCAGGCGAGTCGCGCTCCCTCGTCCTTCACCATCGCCGCGAACAGCCCCATCAGCCGCGTCGTCACCGGGCCGATCGCGCCCGAGCCGACCGGTCGTCCGTCCAAGCCGATCACGGGCGTCAGTTCGCCCATCGTGCCGGTGCAGAACATCTCGTCGGCGTTCGCGATTTCGCTCGGCGGGATGTCCTCCTCGTTCGCGGCAATCGAATGGCGGGCGCACAGTTCAAGCACGGCGGCGCGGGTGATTCCCTCGGGGCAGGCGATGGTCGTCGGTGTGCGCACCACGCCGCGCGTCACGAGGAAGAGGTGGGTGGCGTTGGTCTCGGCGAGGAAGCCGCGGGAGTCGAGGAGGATTGCGTCGTCGGCCCCCGCGGAGTTGGCCTCCATCTTCGCCAGGATCGACGTCAGTTGGTTGCACGAGTGGATGTGCTGATCGAGGATCTCGGGGCCGGGGCGGCGCACCGACGCGGTGATGAGGCGCACGCCCGCGCGGTTGTACACGGGCGGCTTGTGCTCGGCGATGATGATGAGTGTGCAGGGCGGCGCGTTGAGTCGCGGGTCCATGCCGCTGGTGTACTTGACGCCGCGCGAGAGGGTGAGACGGATGTGCACGCCGTCGCGCATCGAGTTCGCCTCGAGCGTGCGACGGAGGGCGTCGGTGATTTCGGAATCCGACGGGATCGCGGCGTAGGCGAGGCGTTCGGCGCCGTTCCGGAGCCTGGCCAGGTGCTCGCGCAGTCGGAAGATGCGCCCGTCGTACAGACGCAGTCCTTCCCACACGCCGTCGCCGTTCTGCACCGCCGAGTCGAACACGCTGACACGCGCCTCGTCGCGATGCACGAGCGCGCCGTTGATCCAGACGAGGAGGTCGCGGTTGCGCGGGTCGTACTGCTGGAGCATGAGTGGGCTCGAGATAAGGTTGCGCGCCGAGCGGGCAAGGGACCGCGCGACTAACGCAGCCGGTGGGCGTGAAGCGATTCGTACAGCGGCCGACACTCTCGCAGCAAGGGCGCCAGCCGATGGGGCACGGGCTCATCTCGCCGCTCGGGCGGGCCGAAGCCGGTCGATTTCTCGACGGCGGCGTACCAGTGCTTCGCCCACACGCCGTCGGTGGCGCGCGGGCCGGCGGGCCACGAGAGCATGCGGTCGGAGTAGGACACGCCCGCCGCCGCGCAGAGGAGCGCGAGCGTCCTCGCCGGGTCGGCCAGCACGTCCCACGCGTCGATCACCGGCGGCGTTCGCCCGAGGCGCTCTCGCTCACGCTCGAACAGCGCTGCCTGCTGCGGCAGACCTGTCGCCTCGAGCGTCGGGTCGGGCAGCACCTTCGCCAGCGAGACGAGCATCGGCCCAGGCTCGCGGATCAGGAAGCAGTTCGTGAGCACGGCCACCCACCCGGTGTCCATTCCCGGCAGGAGATGGTGCGTCATGTGCTTCTGGTACTGGATCGCGGGGTCGCCCGGCACGGGGCCGGTGAGCGTGGCGACGACGCGGTCGAGATCCGTCTCCTGGCGCGAGATGACCTCGGCGGCGCCGGGGTGATCAAGCCCGGTGCGGAGCAGGTAGTGGGCGTAGAGCGGTTCATCCACAACGGCCGTGTCGCCCCGCGCCTCCCACGAGCGCATCATCGCCGTGGAGATGTTGCGCGGGCCGGACCACATGGCGATGCGCTTGGTCACGCGCGGAAGAATACAGGGGTTCGAAGGGGCGGCAGCCGGCGCCGCTCCGGCGTCGCCGCGTTCTTCATCGCCTCGCGCGGCGTGCGCCGGCGGGCTGGCCTGTCGGCTTGGTCGGCGGCTCGCTCGGGCCGGGCGCCTTGGAGGGCGCGCCGGCCGCTGCTTGCTTGCCGACCGACCAGAAGGTCGTTCGCTCGCCGATCGGCCCGAGCACGACGTTGTCGAGCCACAACGCCGCGCCGACGGACCACGCCTGGAACGGGCACCCCCGCGGGCGGTGGGGCTCGTCCGCGTCCGCGATCTCGCTGATGTGCCCGAGCCCGGCCTCGCCCATGTGCTCGAGCAGCGGCGCGAGGAATCGTGACCGGGCCTCCTCGCGTGCGCCGACGTCGTACGGGGTGTCGCGCGTTCGCAGCCACGCTTCGACGAACGGCGCCGTGAGCCACGGCCAGACCGTTCCCTGGTGATACGAGGTGTCGCGCTCGAGCGGCCCGCCCTCGTAGCGCGGTCGGTACGCGGGGTCGTCCGGCGCGAGCGAACGGGGGCCAAGGGGTGTCATCAGGCGGCGTTGCACGGCGTCGACGACCGTGCGGGCTCGCACGCCGGTCAGGGGCGGGTTGTGCACGCCGCCGACGGCGAGAATCTGGTTCGGGCGCACGCTCGCATCGGTCGCTCCCGCGACATGGTCGGCGTCCACCACGTCGTACAGGCACGCCGCGGCCTCGTTCCAGAAGCGGCGCGCGAACGACTCGCTCGCGCGCTCGTGGGCGTCGAACCAGCGCGCGTTGGCGGCGCTGAAGAACTTGAGCGCGCTGATCCAGAGCGCCTGGATCTCGACCGGCTTGCCGATCCGCGGCGTGACGACGAGATCGCCGATCTTGGCGTCCATCCAGGTCAGTTGCACGCCGGGAGCCCCGGCGCAGAGGAGCCCGTCGGAGTCCATCCGGATGCCATACCGGGTCCCGCGCGAGTAGCCATCAAGGATGGCCTCGCACGCGCCGAGGAGCCGGTCGCGGTTCGCGCCGGGCATGGCGAGCCACGCGCTCTCGGCGTACGCCATGAACTTGAGGACGGCGTCGATGAACCAGAGCGCCGCGTCAACGGAGTTGTACTCCGGCGTCTCGCCCGCGTCGGGGAAGCGATTCGGAAGCATGCCCTCGGAGACCCAGCCGGCCCATTCGAGGAGGATGCTCGCGGCGTCGTCGTGGCGTCCGGTGGCGAGGCAGAGGCCGGGGAGCGAGATGAAGGTGTCGCGTCCCCAGTCGGTGAACCAAGGGTAGCCAGCCAGGATCGTCCTGCCCGCGCCGCGGGTCACGATGTAGTCGTCCGCCGCACGAGCCAGGCGCGATGGGAAGGCCGCTCGCCGGACGCGTTCGCGCTCGCGCAGCCGGGTCAGCGCGCCGAGGGCGTCGTCCGTCCCGAGGAGAGCGTCCGCCTGCGCGGAGTCGGCGCTGAAGAGCACGGTCTGCTCGCCGCGCGAGAGGTCGAGCCGGAACTCGCCCGGAGAAGCGAGGTCTTCTTCGAATGGGAAGCCGCGGGCCCGTTCCTGCTCGTAGAGGAACTGCCGATGCCAGACGGGGTCGTGGTGGTAGGCGCCCGATGCGCGCGCCGTGATCGCGGGCACGCCGGGATAGGTGCGCCAGCGGACGCGCCCGGGCGCACTCTCCGCATCGAATCGGAGCGCGGGGTTCTCGCGGTGCAGCTCGTGGTAGTCGCGCCCGGAGAGCATGGGACGGACGCGGAGGCGCACGTTGGGCTGGCCCGACAGCACGCGCCACGAGAGGCACACGACCGGGGCGCCACGTGGGACGAACAGCGAGTGCTCGATCTCGGTGCCGTCGTCGAGCGTGTAGACCCACGTGGGCCACGGGTCCGGCTCAAACCCCGCGAGGTTGAGGCTCCCAAGCGGGTGGATCACGCCGGGCGAGTATCGCTCCGACGAGAGGGAGTAGCGGCCTTCCGCCTCTCCTGGCACATCGGCGAACACCTGCACGCTGTGGACGAGCGCCCGACGGCCCGTCGGAGGCGTGGCGGCAGCGACCAAGATGGCGTGATACCGCCGGGTACGGAGCCCTGGCGCCGTGCCGCAGGCAAAGCCGCCCAGCCCGTCCGACTCCAGCCATTCCGCGGTTTCGTCGAGTCGCAGCGTCATGTGGCCCCTTCGGATGCCGGAACATTGTAACCGCTGCCGGGGACGAGCATCGAGGGTGCGGAGGTATCGTGCGGTGATGGCTGAGCAGTGTGTGGGCCCGACCTCGCCCCCGCCTCCCGATGAGGCTGCGCTGCTGCGCGGCCTTCGCGCGGGCGACGAGGCCGCGTTCGAGACGCTCGTGCGGGCGTTCGGGCCACGGATGCTGGCCGTCGCGCGCCGGTTCCTCCCCCGCGAAGAGGACGCCGCCGACGCCGTGCAGGACGCGTTCCTTTCCGCGTTCAAGGGGCTCGCGGCATTCGAGGGGGGCAGCAGCCTCAACACCTGGCTGCACCGGATCACCGTCAATGCGTCACTGATGCGCCTGCGGTCGCGGCGACGCCGGCCCGAGGTCGCCCTCGACGATCTGCTGCCCCGCTTCACGGACGACGGGCACCGCGCGGACCCGGTCGTCCCGTTCGAGGAGCCGGTCGGCTCGGCGATGGAGCGGCGCGAGACCCTCGCACGAGTCCGCAGAAATATCGAGCGACTTCCGGACGACTACCGAACCGTGATGGTTCTCCGGGACATCGAAGGGCTGGACACCGAGGCGACAGCGGACGCGCTGGGGCTAACCCCGGGCGCCGTGAAGACCAGACTGCACCGCGCGCGCCAGGCCCTACGCACCCTTCTCGAACAGGAGTTCGTCTGATGCCCGGCCTGACCTGCCAAGAACTCATCGGGTTCCTCGACGACTACGTCGCCGGCACGCAGCCCTCGGGCGTGCGCGACGCGTTCGAGAGCCACCTGCGCCTGTGCGCCCACTGCCGTGAGTACCTCGAGACCTACCGCGGCGCAGTGCGCCTTGGGCGGGAGGCGGCGACCACGGAGGAAACGGCCGCCACGATGCCCGAAGCGCTCGTGCGGGCGATCCTGCAGTCACGCCCCCGCGACGGCGCCTGACGGCTCGTGACAGGCGCCCTTCGCGCATGACGGGCCCGGGGCGGCGGCGGCGTCTGCGCGCGGCGGCTCACCTCAGCCCGTAGGCGCTCAGCAGCGTGTTGAGATCGATGAAGTCGATGAAGCCGTTGTGGTTGAAGTCGGCCGCCGCGAGGTACGCGGCGTGCCCGGCGGAGGTCCCGTACACACTCAGGAGCGCGTTGAGGTCGAGGAAATCGACACGTCCGTCGCCGTTCACGTCGCCCGGCGCCGGGTCGGCTTGGCCGTTGAGGCGCGAGGCCACGCGGTCTGACGGGCCCCGGTCGGCCCCGGTGTTCTCGCTCGTCAGGATGTCCTGGCGCCCGTCGTTGTCCACGTCGCCCGCGGCGATGATCGATGGGTCTTCACCGGCGCCGATGGTCTCGTCCTCGGTCAGCACGAGAGTTCCCCCGACGCCCGTAGAGTCGTTGCGAAAGACGACGACCTCGTTGCCGCTGCCGGCGGTGGTCGTCAGGGCGGCCACGTCGAAGTCGCCGTCGGAATCGGAATCGGTGAGCACAACCGCGAGGGCGTTCGCACCGACCACGATCGGCGCCGCGGGCGCGAACAAGACGCCCGACCCGCGAATGTGAGGCGCGGCCCGAACGAGAGCCCGTCTGCGAGCGACGTGTTCGGGAGCACGGCGATCGTCGGGCCGGCGCCCGAGGCGTCCGACACGCCGACGATCTGCGTCTAAAGGCCGCAGGAGAGCGACGCGGGCGCGGCGGCGGCGAGCAAGTCGAATGTCGTTTGCGCGGTGACGGTGGGCGAGCCGATCAGCAGGCCGTCGCCGAACGTGTTGATCACCTGGTACTCGCGCCCGCTCAGTTGGAACGGCGTGGTGCAGCCGCGGACCTTGAGTTGCGTGGTGAACTGGTTCTGCGCGAACGAGACAACCAACCACGGGATGGGCGCCACGCCGGCGCCGTCGAACAGGGCGCCCTGCTGCATGCCGGGCACGGCGTTCCCCTGCCAGTTGGACGCCTGCTGGAACGCGCGCGCCGGAACGATCAGCCGCGAGGCCCTGCGGCGCGAACCGCGTCGGGCATCTCGAACTTCTTGTCGTTCTCGCGGAACTTGGCGGCGAGGTCCTTCGCCTTCGTGTCGTACGCCGACTTGTCCTTCCACGTGTTGCGCGGCACGAGGACCTCGGCGGGCACGCCGGGCACCGCGCCGGGGATCGGGAGGCCGAAGACCGGGTCGGGCTCGAACTTCGCGGTGGCGAGCGAGCCGTCGAGAATGCCGTGGACCATGGCGCGTGTGTACCCGAGCTTGAAGCGCGAGCCGACGCCGTAGGGCCCGCCGGACCAACCGGTGTTGAGCAACCACACGTTGGCGCCGTGCTTGGCGATCTTGGCGGCGAGCATCTCGGCGTAGACCTTCGGTGGGCGCGGGAGGAAGGGGCCGCCGAAGCAGGGCG
>CAYVSR010000134.1:0-4067 GCA_964453125.1 uncultured Phycisphaeraceae bacterium
GGAGATCAAGGGCAAGCGGGGCGAGCGCATCCGCGAGGCGGCGCCGCGCCTGGGGCTGTCGCAGACGCTGGTGCGATTGAAGCACGACGTGCCGGTGGAGTTCGACCTCGCGAGCGCGGACACGGCGCGGTTCGACCTGGCTCGCCTCGCTCCGATCCTCAAGGAACTTGGATTCAACCGCTACCAGGAGGACCTGCGGGCGTTGATGGCCGAGCGTGGGGGAGCCGGCGATGCTGCGGCGCCCGCCGACGAGTCGCTCCTGCACATGGGCCCCGCGCAGACGCCCGCCGGCCGCACATCCCGCGCCGCGAGCCCCGGGTTCGAAGGGCTGTTCGGCGCGCACGAGGAGGCGGAGCGCGTGGCGGAACGCGCCAGGGCGCGCGAGGGACAACGCCTCGACTACCGCTGCATCCGCACCGCGACCGAACTTGCCGCGCTGGTGGAGCGGATGCGCAAGGCGGAGGTGGTCGCCGTCGACACCGAGACCACGGGCCTCTCGCCGCTGCTGTGCAAGTTGTGCGGCGTGTCGGTGTGCGTCCGCCCGTTCGAGGCGTTCTACATCCCCGTGCGCTCGCCCGAGCCGGAAACACACCTGTCGCAGGACGAGGTTCTCGGCGCGCTGCGCCCGGTCCTCGAAGACGCGGCGGTCCGCAAGTGCGGGCACAACCTCAAGTACGACATGCTCGTGCTCCGCGCTCACGGCGTGGAGCTGCGCGGGGTTGAGAGCGACAGCATGGTGTCGTCGTACCTCGTCGATTCGGCGCGCTCGAGCCACTCGCTCGATGCGCTGGCGCTGGCGCTCCTGGGGCATACGAACATCTCGATCACCGAGCTGATCGGGAGCGGCAAGACCCAGCGCACCTTCGACACGGTCGCGCTGGACCGCGCGACGGAGTACGCGGCGGAGGACGCGGACGTGTCGCTCCGACTTCGCGAGGTTCTGACGCCGCAGGTCCGGGCGATGGGGCTCGAGGCGCTCTCGCGCGACCTGGAAACGCCGCTCATCGGAGCGCTGGCGGAATTGGAGTGGAACGGGATCTTGGTGGACCCGGACGAGTTGTCGCGCCAGGAGGCGCGTCTGAACGTGCGGATCGCGGAACTGGGGAAGGCGATCGCGGATGCCTCGCCGCGCCCGTTCAACCCTGACTCGCCCAAGCAGCTTGCAGAGGCGTTGTTCAACAGGCCGGACGACCCGAACGCGCCGGGGCTGGGCATCAAGCCGCGGAAGAAGACGAAGACGGGGTACAGCACGGACATCGAGGTGCTGGAGGAACTCGCGGAAGACCCGACGGTGACGACGCCGGTGCCGCGCCTGATCGTGGAGCGGCGCCAGCTGACGAAACTGGTGGGGACGTACCTCGTGGCGCTGCGCGAGGCGATCAACCCGCTGACGAAGCGCATCCACAGCAGTTTCAGCCAGACGGTGGCGGCGACGGGGCGGCTGGCATCGAGCGATCCGAACCTGCAGAACATCCCGATCCTCACGGACATCGGGCGCGATATCCGCAAGGCGTTCATAGCGCCGCCCGGGTGCGTGCTGGTCAGCGCGGACTACTCGCAGATCGAACTCCGCCTGCTGGCGCACCTGTCGCGGGACCCCGGGTTGATCGCGGCGTTCGAGGCGGGGGAGGACATCCACCGCGCCGTGGCGGCGCAGGTGCACGGCGTGGCCCCGGCGGAGGTGACGCGCGTGCAGCGCGACGGCGCGAAGATGGTGAACTTCGGCATCGTCTACGGCATTACGGCGTTCGGCCTCGCGCGCCGCCTGGGCGTCGAGAACGACGTCGCGGCGAAGATCATCGACGACTACAAGCGGCGCTTCGCGGGCATCACGACCTTCCTGCAGGAGTGCATCGAGCACGCCAAGCGGCTCGGGTATGTCGAGACCATGATGGGGCGGCGCAGGGCGATACCGTGGATCGCGTCGCGCAACCCGAGTGAGCGGGCGCTGGGCGAGCGGGTGGCGATCAACTCCGTCGTGCAGGGGTCCGCGGCGGACCTCATCAAGATCGCGATGGTGGACCTGCACGCGCGCCTGAGCGAACACGCGGCGCCGCTGCGGCCGACGGACATCGGCGGCCCCGGCGCGCCGGCGCAGGTCCCAGGCGTGAAGATGCTGCTGCAGATCCACGACGAACTCGTGTTCGAGGTGAACGAGAGCGAGGCGGAGCGGGCGCGGGCGCTGATCGTGGAGCGGATGGAGAAGGCGATGAGCCTGCGCGTGCCGCTGAAGGTGGAGAGCGCGACGGGTCGGACGTGGTTCGAAGGGAAGTGAGGGGGGTCGCCTATGCGTGTGAGGCGGGTTTCATCGCAGGCCCAATAGGGGCGTGCGCGTCGGCGCGGGCCGGGCCTATCCTCCGGTCTCGCGATGGGCACACTCCGCGCAGTCAGCGTCAACATCCATAAGGGGTTCTCGGCGGGGAACCGGCGGTTCATCCTGCCGCGCCTGCGTGACGCGGTGCGCGAGACCGACGCCGACATCGTCTTTCTGCAGGAGGCGCTGGGCGAGCACACGCGCCACGCGGCTCGCGTGCCCGACTGGCCCAGCGCGTCGCAGATGGAGTACCTCGCGGACGGCGTGTGGCCCTCGTACGCCTACGGGCGGAACGCGATCTACGAGGAAGGTCATCACGGGAACGCGATCCTGTCGAAGTACGAGATCGTGAACCCGTGCAACGTGGACATCTCCTCCAGCCGCGCCGAACGCAGGGGGTTCCTCCACGCCGAGATCGACACGCCGGTGGGCAGGGTGATGTGCGTGTGCCTGCACCTGAGCCTGATGCACCGCGACCGCGCAAAGCAGCTGCGCGCGGTGACCGAGCGGCTTGGAGAAGAGGTGGCGCCCGGCGACCCGGTGATCATCGCGGGAGACTTCAACGACTGGCGCCGGCGTGCGACCCGGCTGCTCGCCGAGCCCATGGGCCTCGCCGAGGCGTTCCGCACCGCGCACGGGCGCGAAGCGAGGACGTTCCCCAGCGCGATGCCCACCCTCCGTCTCGACCGCATCTACTTCCGGGGCCTGCGCCTGACGCGCGCGGCGGAGCTGCGCGACGGCGCCTGGCGGGCGCTCTCCGACCACGTCGGCCTGCTGGCGGAGTTCGAGGGAGGAGCATGAACACCCGGCCAGCGCCCATCGCGCTGCTCTCGGGGCGCGAGTACTTCGACGCCGTGTTCGAGGCTATCGACGAGGCCCGCCACGAGATTCAGGTGGAGACGTACGTCTTCCGGTTCGACCGCACGGGCGAGGAGTTCCTGCGCCGCGCCGCCGGGGCGGCGGCGCGCGGGGTGCGCGTCGCCATGATCGCCGACGGCCTGGGCAGCCCGGAGCTGACCGCCGCGGCCGAGGCGCGCGTTCGCGCCATGGGCATCGATCTGATCATCCACCGGCGCCCGCGGCTCGCGCGCGTCACGCGCCTCCACGGCAGGATGCACCGCAAGCTGATCGTGGTGGACCAGCGCGTGCTCTTCATCGGCGGAATCAACATCAGCGACGAGTACGCCGGGTACGACGTGCCCGGCGCGTACTTCGATTTTGGCGTCCGCACCCAGGGCGAGATTGCCGAGGAGGCGTCCCGCCTCGCGCACACGCTGTTCCACGAGGCGTCCATGCGCCCCGGCATGCGGTTCTGGACGCGCCTGCGCAAGCGGCGCGCCCCCGGCCCCCGGGACCGGACGACCCGGCTAGTCATCCGCGACAACCAGCGGCGCCAGAAGGACATCGAGAACGAGTACCGCGCCGGGATCCGTTCGGCGCGGAAGACCCTGCTGCTCGCGCACGCGTACTTCCTGCCCTCGCGCAACTTCGTCGAGGAGATATGCCGCGCCTCGCGCCGGGGCGTAGAAGCCACGCTGCTGCTCCAGGGCCGGTCGGAGCACGGGGCGCTGCGCTGGGCGGAGCGGCGCCTGTACGACCGCCTGCTGCGCGCCGGTGTGCGCGTGTACGAGTACGAGGCGTGCCTGCTGCACGCGAAGGTGGCGACGGTCGACTCACGATGGAGCACGATCGGCTCCTCGAACCTCGAACCCTGGAGCCTGATCTCGAACCTGGAGGTCAACCTCGTGAGCGA
>CAYVSR010000134.1:4077-7330 GCA_964453125.1 uncultured Phycisphaeraceae bacterium
GGACCCGGTGTTGGCGGCGGCGATCGAGGGAGCGCTTCGGGCGCGCCTCGAGTCGGAATGCTCGCTGGTCAAGGCCCGCGCGATGGGGCCTTTCGCGAGGGCGCTCTCGGCGCTGGCGTACGAGACGGTGCTGGCCGTCTTCGTCCTCACCGGAGGCCGGCGCGACCTCGCGTGGCGCCTGCTCATTCAACCCGCGCCCAAGCGGGAGTGAAGGCCCGCGCCGGGGCCGTTCGTATATTGCTCTCGCGGCCCGGACGCGGCCGAAGGAGCGACGCATGGGCGATGCGGCCGAGACGATGGGACGGGACAGCGCGCACGCGCCGCCGCCGCCAGAACGCTGGGGCCTGGCGCGCCGCCTCGGCTTTCGCCTCGTCTTCGCCTACGCGCTCGTGTACTACTTCCCCGCGCCGCTCCAGCAGTTCGCCGCGCTGCTGCAGTGGGGCAAGGAGCCCAACGCGCTCTTCCGGTTCATGGAGTGGTACGACGGGCTGTGGAAGGTCGCCGTGCCGTGGGCCGGCAAGCACGTGCTGCACCTCTCGAAGGACATCACGATCTTCCCCGGCGGCAGCGGCGACACGACGTACAACTACGTCCAGACGCTGTGCCACGCGGCGATCGCGCTCGGCGTCGCGCTGGTTTGGTCCGCGATCGACTTCAGACGGGCCGCCTACCCCGCGCTGCACGCATTGCTGCGCGTCTACCTTCGATACACGCTCGCGTTCGTCATGCTCGGCTACGGTTTCGCGAAGGTCTTCAAGAGCCAGTTCCCGTTCCCCGGCCCGGACCGGCTCGTCCAGCAGGTGGGGGAGATGTCTCCCATGGGCCTCCTCTGGACGTTCATGGGGTACTCGACCGCGTACACCGTCTTCGCGGGGATGGGCGAGGTTCTGAGTGGGGCGCTGCTCTTCATGCGGCGCACGACGACGCTGGGTGCGTTGATGACGGCCGGGGTCATGTCGAACGTCGTGGTGATGAACTTCGCGTACGACGTGCCGGTGAAGCTGTTCTCGACGCACCTGCTCCTGACCGCGGTGTACCTCTGCCTGCCCGACGCGCGCCGTGTGCTCAACGTGCTCGTGCTGAACCGGGCCGCCCCCGCCGCGCGCCTGCGCCGGGAGGGACGGCCGACGTGGGCGCGCGTCTCGATGGGCGTCGGCAAGTGGCTGGTCGTCCTCTACGCCCTGGGCTGGGGCGCGCGGGGCGGGTACAACAATTGGCGTCAGTGGGGCGATGGCTCACCGACCCCGCCGCTCTATGGCCTGTACGAGGTCGAGTCGTTCACCATCGGCGGCGAGGAGCGCCCCGCCCTGGCGAACGATGCGACCCGATGGCGGCGCGTGGCGCTCAACCGATACCGTCGCTTCACCGTCGAGCGCATGCCCGGCGCTATGGAGCGATTCAGCGCGGTCGTGGATGCCGCGAAGGGCACGCTGACGCTCACGCCGCGCGAGGGCGGCGACTCGATGACCCTCACCTACACGGAGCCCGACGCGGACCATCTGACGCTGGAGGGCGTGTTCCGCGGCGAGGCGGTGACCGCGCGGGCGAAGCGGGTGGACGCGACGTCCTTCCTGCTCGTGAACCGCGGGTTCCACTGGATCAACGAGTTCCCATTCAACCGGTGAGGGGGACCGCTCAGCCGACGCCGCCCTCTACGAAGCGCGCTCGAAGGTCGGGGGTGGGGACCATGCAGGCGTCCTTGCGCCCGAACCAGCGGTAGCGCCGACGAGCGACGAAGCGATAGAGCGGGTCGCGCACGAACCGCGGCAACACGAGAAACGCCGCCAGCAGCGGCCAGGGGAATCGCAGCCCGCGCGCGATGCGCAGCGCGGCATCGGACTCGACGAACGCGCGCCCGGCGTCGACCAGCACGATGCTGTCGGGCAGTGGGGAGGGGGCGTCGGCCCCGGCCAGCAGCGCCTGCGCGGCGTCCGACTGCAGCGAGGCGAACCGGAATCGAGCGTGCGGGTCGCGCCGCGCGACGAACCGGACCACGCCGGCGCACAGGTTGCAGACGCCGTCGAACAGAACGACGGAGCGCGGAGCGTTCGGAGGATCTGACGGCGCTGCCATGTGCGGGTGTGCTCGGCCGGGCGTGCGGGCTGGGCCCACGATAGCCGCGTGTGTTGGCGAGTCCCGCGCACGGGCGCGGCCCGCCCATGCCCAAACACGCCCACTTTTGCGTCCGCTTGACATGCAGGGCATTCCGCCTACATTTTCCTCCCCGGTCCGCGACCTTGGGCCCCCCAGAGCCAGTCGCGAATCGGTCGTAAGGGGCGGTAGCTCAATTGGTTAGAGTACCGGACTGTCGATCCGGTGGTTGGGGGTTCGAGTCCCCTCCGCCTCGCTTGATCACCCCTGCTCTGGCAGGGGTTTTCTATTTTTGCGCCGGGGTGTTCCCGGTTTCGGATCGCGGGAGGGCGCGACGCGAAGCAGAGGATGTTCTATCACCTGACATACTGATCACAGGGCTGGCGCGCCCGGGGCGTACCATCCGCCCATGCTCCAAGGCCGGCGACCATGGGAAGAGGAACTCGCCATCGTCGATCGCACGATGAAGGCGATCTCGGGCGTCTCGGACCCCGAGGAACTCGTCAGCGTCTACTGGGACAGCATCGGCGAACTCCTGCCGATCAACGACTACGTTGCGACCTCTCGCCGCGGCGTCGCACCTCCCGAGTTTCTGGTCACGCGGTCCTCTCGGTTCACCGAAGACATCAACCCCTGGACGCAGCGCGACCGCCTGCCCCGCCTCACCGGCGGCCTGCTCGGCGAGATCGCGTTCGCGAACAAGCCGGTGATCATCGACGACCTGCCCGCGCGCCTCTCGCCGGATGACCCGGGCCATTTCTACCTGCAGGGGTTCGGCTCGCTGATCGCCCTGCCGCAGTACGACGGCGGCGAGGGGCTCAACGTCACCGCGATGCTGATGGCGCCGGGCTTCGAGATCGATCGCTCGGTGATCCCGATCATGCACTGGCAGTCGGGCCTGTTCGGGCGCGGCACGCAGAACCTGGTGCTGCGGAACCAGCTGGCGTCCGCGCTCGGAACGCTCGACCGCGAATTGCAGGTCGTCGGCGAGATCCAGCGCTCTCTCCTGCCGGGCGAACTGCCGCTGATCCCGGGGTTCGACTCCGCGGCGTACTACCTCACCAGCGCCCGCGCCGGGGGCGACTACTACGACTTCTTCCCCCTCGCGAACGGCGGGTGGGGCGTGTTCATCGCGGACGTCTCGGGCCACGGCACGCCCGCC
>CAYVSR010000135.1:0-7271 GCA_964453125.1 uncultured Phycisphaeraceae bacterium
GGTCGAGGAACTGGCGCACGACGGCGCAGAAGCGCCCGACGTTGGCCTCGTCCAGCGCGGCGTCCACTTCGTCCAGCACGCAGAAGGGCGAGGGCTTGCTCTGGAAGACGGCCATGAGCAGCGCGACGGCGGTCATGGTCTTCTCGCCGCCCGAGAGCTGCGAGATCGATCGCGGCTCCTTGCCCGGCGGCTTGGCGATGATCTCGACGCCGGACTCGAGCCAGTCGATCTCGCCGCTCTCCTCGAGGGGCATGAGGCGGACCTCGGCGCGCCCCCCGCCGAAGAGCTTGCGGAACATGCCGTCCTTGCCGGCGAAGTTGGCCTCGATGGTTTCGAACGTCTCGCGGAAGCGGTCGCGCGAGGCGTCGGCGAGGCGGGCGATGAGGTCGGCCAGCGAGGCCTTGGCGCTGTCGATGTCCGCCACCTGGCGGATGAGGTCCTCGTTGCGGCTCTCGAGTTGTGTCTCTTCTTCGATCGCGTCGAGGTTCACGTTGCCCAGGCGCCGGATCTCCTCGCGCAGGCGCTCGATCTCGGCGCCGGCGCCGGTCTGATCGAAGGGCGCGCCCTCGGGCTGGGCCGCGCCCCTCACTTCGCGCCAGGGCGCGTACGCCGCGGCAAGGTCGAGGCCGATGTCCTGCGCGGTGCGCTCTTCGAGCGTCTCGCGCCGCACCTCGAGTTCTCGCCGTGAGATCTCGATGGAGTTCCAGTCTCGCTCGACGCGCTGGGCGCGCTCGCGGGCGCCGGCGACGTGGTCGGCGAGGGCGCGGGCCGCCTCGGTGGCGTCGGCGAGCGCGGGGGCGAGTTCGGCGAGTTCCGCGTCCGCCTCGGCGGCTTCCTGCTCCGCCGCCGCGATCGCGCCCGCGGCGTCGGCGAGCGTGCGCTCGTGCTCGGCGGCGCGGGCAATGAGGCCGTCCGCCCGCTCGCGCGCGATGCGCCGCTGGCGTGCGTTCTCTTCGGTGGCGGCTTCCGCGCGGCGCAGGTCGCGCCGCGAGGCGCCCAGGCGCTCGGCGTGCAGCCCCGCCTCGACGCGCGCCCCGGAGAGCGCCTCCGCCGCGGCTTCGAGGGCGGACTGCACGGCGTCGGCCTCCAGCGCGAGGGCGCCGATGACGGCCATCTCGTCGGCCAGCAGTCGCTCGAGGCTCTCAGCCTTGGCGAGCAGTTCGGCGCGGGCCGCGGCCAAGGCGCCAAGTCGCTCGGCGATTTCCTTGCGCTCGTCGGCGACCAGCGCCGATTCGCGCTCGGCGCGGGAGCGCTCGGCGTCGAAGCGGCTGATCTTGGCGTCCTCCGCGGCGATCAGGCGCGAGACCTCGGCGACGCGCTGGCGGGCGTCCGCGCGCTCCTCTTCGAGCGAGGCGGCGCGGGCGTCGAGGGCGCGGAGGCGGTCGCGGTCGGTGTCGATGCGCGGATGGAGCGCGGCGAGGCGCGTTTCGAGTTCCACCATCTCGGCGCGCCGGCCCAGCAGGCCGCGCCCCGAGTCTTCGCCTGTCAGGGGTCCGGCGACGACGCGACCGTCGGGCTCGACGACCTCGCCGCCCAGCGAGACGAAGCGGGCGCCCAGCGCGGCGAGCGGGCTGTCGCGCAGCGCCAGCGCCGTGGCAAGGTCCGGCACGAGGTACGCGCGCCCGAGCAGGCGGTCGAGCGCTCCGGCGGCGCGCGGATCGGCGCGAACAACTGCGAGCACGGGGGTGAGCGAGTGCGGCGCGAGGCGCAGCAGGTCGTGCTCGGGCGCGGGGAGCGCGGGCGGGGCGTCCGCGCCGGCGTGCACGAAGGCGACGCGGCCGGAGAGCCCGGCCACCGCGGCGTCGAGAGACGACCCGGGCTCGAGCACGATGGCCTGCAGCGCCGCCCCCAGCGCGGCCTCGACGGCGAGGGCGTGGGCGGAATCTGCCTCGATGAGGTCGGCCAGGGGCGCGATGACCCCCTCGTGGCCGGCGGCGCGGGCGGCCTTGCGGTCGAGGATGGTTCGGGCCGCCTCGGTGAGGCCGACGCGGGCCTCGATCATCTCGAGCAGGGCGGCGCGGCGCGTCTCGAGACGCACGCGTTCCTGCTCGAGTTCGGCGAGGCGGTCGCTGAGCGCGCGCTGGTCGCCCGAGAGCGCCGCGGCGTCGTGCGAGAGTTCCTCGAGGCGGGCGTCGAGCGAGGCCGCGTCGGCGCGTCGGGCGGAATTGGCGGCGTGGGAGGCGTGGGCGTCGGCGAGGAGCGCTCCGACGGACTCGGCGAGCGCGGCGGCGCGCGAGTCGAGGCGGGATGATTGCTCGGCGAGCGTGGAGGCGCGCCGGCCCTCGGCCTCGGCCTCGGAGAGGAGCGACCCGCGGTTGCGCTCGATCTGTGCGACGGAGGCGCGACGCTCGGCGAGCGCGGCGCGCCGCTCGGCGCTCTCCTGCTGGGCGCGGGAGCGCTCGGCGCTCAGCGACTGCAGGCGCGTCTCGGCGTCGGCGAGGGAAGACTCGAACGCCGCGACGGCGCGAGCGGCCTCGGCCGCGGCCTCGGCGCCGTCCTCCGCCTCGCGGGCGAGTTCGGCGAGGCGGGCCTCCTCCTGCGTGACCTGCGCGGCGGCGTCGGCGAGGGCCCGCTCGGTCATCGTCCGGCGCTGGTGCGCCGCGTCTCTCGCGTGGTCGGCGCTCGCCTTGCGGGAGGCCGCTTCCTGCCTGCGGGCGCCGAGTTCGTGGCGCGCGAGTTCGGCCTGCTGGCGCCGTTCCTCGATGGCGGTCAGCTCTTCGGCGGCGGTCCGGCGCGTCGCGTCGAGATCGGCGAGGCGCGAGGTGAGTCCGTCGAGGCGCTCGCGGAGTTCGTGGTATTGCTCGGACGCCAGGTCGGTCTTGAGGGCGCGGAGGCGGGAGTCGAGATCGCGGAAGGTTCGCGCCTTGGCGGCCTGGCCTTTCACGATCCGCAGGCGCCGCTCGGTCGATTCGAGCTGCTCGCGGGCGCGGACGAGGTTTGCCTCGGTTCGCTCCAGCTTGCGTTCGGCCTCGACGCGCCGGGCGCGGAACTTCGCGACGCCGGCCGCCTCTTCGAAGATCGTGCGCCGCTCGACCGGCGACGCGAGCAGCATCGCGTCGACCTTCCCCTGCTCGATGATCGAGTAGGCGTCGGCGCCCACGCCGGTGTCCATGAACAGCTCGCGGATGTCGCGCAGGCGCGCCTTGCGCCCGTTGATCAGGTACTCGCTCGTGCCGTCGCGGTGCAGGCGCCGCTCGATGTCCACCGTCTCGGAATCGATGGCGAGCGACCGGCGCGGACCGGCGCGGTCGGGCGCAACGCTTGACTCGTCATGGGTCGGCGCGTCGGCTGGCGCGTCGGCGTCGGGGGCCTCGTCCTCGAAATCGTCGGCGATCTCGGCGTCGAGCGACGCGACGGCGCGAGCGCCCGGCGTCGGCGCGGAGGCCGGGTCCATCATCGGGTTCTCGAACGTGAGGACGACGCTCGCGCTGCCCAGGGGCTTGCGCCCGGCGGAGCCGGCGAAGATCACGTCCTCCATGTCCTTGCCGCGCAGGGATTTCGCCGAGCGTTCGCCGAGCACCCACTTGATCGCGTCGACAACGTTGCTCTTGCCGCACCCGTTGGGTCCGACGATGCCGGTGATCGGCGCGTCGAACGTGAACTCCGTCCGGTCCGCGAACGACTTGAAGCCGCAGAGCGTGAGTTTGGCGAGGCGCATGAGCCTGGTGACCTCCGTGTCGATGGGCTCGCCGGCGCGTGGCCGCCGAGTCGCTCCCTCCGTGGAGCGCCGGGCGTGCTTCTCCTACAACATCGGCAAAGTATCGCCAAACGCACCGGGGCGTCGGCGGGGTCAGCGCCGCTCGGGCCGCTCCGGGCTGGGCGGCTGGGCGTCGCCCTTCTTGACTGAGTCCTTCGCCGCCTTCTTGGTCGCCCGGTCCTCGTCGGTGTCTCCCGCCTTGGGCGCCGGGGTCAGCGGCACGACGAGCGAGGGCTTGCCCTGGGTCGGCGGGGCGAGGAGCGTCTCGGTCGGTGGGGCGGCGGCGGCCGCCTCCATCGCTTCGGCGTCCTCGACGGTCTCGCCCGAGAGTTCCGGGCGCGGGGTGCCGATGGTGGACCTCGCCGCGGCGAGCAGTTCGGCCTGCAGCCGGTCCTGCTCGGCCATGAATCCGGCGCTGATGGCCTTCTGGCGAACGGTGAGTTCGTAGAGGGCGCCGACCACCTCGGAGTACGTCATCGAGAGCCCGGGGGCCGGGGCTTCGGGGGTCGGCTCGTGCGCGAAGTACTCGATGAGCCCGCGGAGGCGGTAATCGACCTTCTCGGTCGTCACCGTCGAACCGGTGCGCGGATTCTGGTACCGCACCCGCAGGGAATCGGTGGGGGAGTCGGCCGCGAACATCAGGGTTCCGTCCCACGCGCTGACCATGGTCGGTCGGTTCACGGCCAGGCCCGGCCGGGGGCCCATCACCGCGATCCGCGGCTGGCCCTGCTGGCTCACGTAGATCAGCGGCTCCTTCGCCGGCACGAGGTCGAGCAGGAACTTGTCGCCGACCTTTACACGGTCCATTGTCGGGTCGCCACGCTTGGCCAGCGCCTCGTACGCGGCGATGCGGACGGGGATCTCCGGCGAGTCAAGAAGTTCGCGGAGGGCCAGGTTCACCTGCGGGTCGACCGGCAGGTCCGCGAGCAGTTCGATGGCGCTGACCCGCTGCTGCGGCGGGGCGGACCTCGCGAGTTCCTTGAGGTGCGGCGCCGCGAGGGAGTCTTCGAGGCGGGCTCCGGCTCGCAGCGCGGCGAGGCGTGGGATGATGTCGCCCGACTCGTAGCCCGTGCGGAGCGCGGGAATGGCGACGGGGCCGAGCGCCTGCAGGCACCACGAGAGGCTGCTCGCGAGGGCGGGCTCTTCCTGGAGGCCTTTCACGAATCGGTTCGCCCAGTCCTGCGGGAACGCCTGGTCGATCCGGGTGTGCTTGACCAGTTCGAGGAATTCCTCCGCGCGCTCGCTCCAGCGCATGGGGATGACGAGGGCGATCGAGTCCTCGTTGCGACCCTTCGCCGCGGGGTCGCGGTCGCCCGATTGCTGCGGGAACCGGGCGTTGATGGCGCTGGCGATAGCGCGAGACCGGCTGTGCGACGGGTTGTCGAGGGAGATCAGCATCTCGAGCGGCGAGGACATCTCGCCGCCGCCGATGACCCGGCCCTCGGTCGCGCGGATCGATCCTCTGCCGGCGCCGCCCGGCGTGGTGTACGGGTTGATGAACACCGGCCCGCGGGCCCGGGCGAGGATGCGAGCCGTCGGACCGCCGGGGGTCTGCACGCCCGGGCGCAGGTCGGTGGTGTACAGGCGGCCGCCCTCGAGGCTGGTGGCCGCGGAGCCGGGCAGCGCGGACACGAGCACGTCGAAGCGTGTTCCCTTGGGGGACCCCGGAGCGATCGTCGCGGAGACGAGAACGACGCAGTTGTTCGCGTCGTCGAGCATCTGCTTGGGCGTCACGCCGGTGATGCCGGTGGTCTCGCCGCCGACGCCGCGAAGGGTCATCTCGCGCTCGAGCAGGGCGCGCACGCCAGGGGGGGCGTCGCCGGCGCCGGTGCCCTTGAGCCCAACGACGATGCCGTAGCCCGTGATGAGCGTGGGCTCGGAGCCCTGGATGGTGGTCTCGGAGCCGACGGTGTCGCGCAACAGGATGGGGACGTCGCGCTGCACGACGGGGCGGGCCTCGGCGCGCGGCCGGCGATCGGAGGATGAGGACTCGCACGCGCCCAGCCAGGCGGGAGCCAGGCAGAGCGAGAGCGCCGCGCCGGCGCGAAGAGCGACCCGGGTGAAAGACGGCTTCGAGCGGGGATTCACGCGGGAAGCGTAGCCGCGGCGGCCGCGCCGCTCCAACCATGCTCGCGGGCGGGGCCGCTTAGCGCGAGTGGGCGTGCGCCGGGCTCGCGGCGAGACGCAGCGTGGCCTCCACCATCTTGCCGACCCCCACGTACACGCCGTGGGCGTCCGTCTCGCACATGTAGGCAGGTGTGGAGACGATCCGGTTCTCTTCGTCCACCAGCGCTTCGGTCACCGGCTTGGAGACGTGGGTGGCCCCGAGGGATCGCACGGCTTCGGCGGCGGCTGATTCCGGGCCGAGCGTGATGCGCGGGGCGTGGCCGGCGAATTCGGGACGACGTCCGAAGACGCGCGCGACCAGCGCCGGGGCGATGCAGCACACGCCGATGGGCTTGCCCACGGCGTGGAAGGTCTTGAGCGTTCGCTCTACGTCCGGCAGCACGTCGCAATCGGCGCCATCGATCGCGAAGGTGGAGAGGTTCTTGGCTGCGCCGAACCCGCCGGGAAAGATCACGGCGTCGAAGTCGGCGGGGTCGAGCGAGGCAAGCGCGGAGGTGTGCGCCCCGCCGCGCGCGATCCGGGCCGACTCGTGCAGCATGTTCCGTTGGCGGCGAGGCTCGACCTCGCCGGTAAAATGGTTGACGGTGACGGGGGCGTCCTGATCGGGCGCGAAGCAGTGCGAGCGAGCCCCGAGGCGGGCGAGGTGCATAAGAACCGCGACAGATTCGTGGATCTCAGACCCGTCGAGGAACCCACACCCGGACAGCACGACGGCGACCTTGGGAGATGTGGCGAGAGGCATAGCGGAATCTCCTTAGGGACCCCCGCCACCTCGTTGCTTGGGGAAGGGGGGTGCGCTCATCGTACGTCGGTCGACCGAGGCCCCACCGAGAGTCGGGCGGCTGGGAATGGCGTCTCGGGGCGCTTGCCGAGCCCCGCAGCGCGACATTCCGACCCAAAACCTCGACGTCCTGAAACCTGTGCGCCCGAGCGCGTGAATACCGTAGGGGGCCCGGACTCCGGGCCTGTGTTTTCGCTCGGGTCGGGTCCTCGCGCTGCTCCGGGGGAGAAACGATACGACGATGCCACGATCCCGCGTTGCTCTGCTCATCGCCTGTGCGTGCCTGTCCGAAGGGGGGCTCGCCCAACCCTTCGCGGCGCCGCGGCTGGACCCGGAGCGTCAGGATCAGGCCCCCGGCGCGCCTGCGGTCGGGCGCGATCGTCCTCGCTTTCCGAGCGGGCGTGCCGCCGGCCCGGGGTCTCGAGGCGTCGCGTCGATCGTGCAGGTGAACGTGGACGTGTCGGGCATGAACATCGTGGGAGACGCGGCCAACGAGCCGTCGCTCGCGGTGGATCCGCGGGCGCCGAACCGGGTCGCGATCGGCTGGCGACAGTTCGACACCGTGGCCTCGAACTTCCGGCAGGCGGGGCGCGGGTGGAGCAACGACGGGGGCCGCACCTGGCACAACGGCGGCGTGCACACGCCCGGGACGTTTCGGTCGGACCC
>CAYVSR010000136.1:0-7270 GCA_964453125.1 uncultured Phycisphaeraceae bacterium
GCGCCGACCAGATCCTCCCCACGGTCTGGTCGATCGACACCATCCCCAACGGCGAGGAGCGGCCCGACCACCCCACGCCCAACTGCCCGTCAGCACCCAGTGTGCAAACCCTTGAAGAATAGCGAGTTGACGCTAATTCCCGAGTTCTGACGGGGCATCGGATTGTCTCTCAATCAGCGGGTCGAAGGTTCGAGTCCTTCGGGGGGCATTTCGAGTTGAGCCTTGAATTCAGGGCTCGTTTGATTCGGATGCCACAGGACCGAAAAGCCGACCGGGCAGTCTGTGGCAGATTTTGTGGCAGTTCGGCTCGGAATCACGCCCATGTGGCGGACACCCGAGGGCAACCGAACTCCGTCAGGTGTCGAGGCCCAGGTGTTCCTCGAAGGCCACTACTTCTTGTCGCCTCGAATCACAGCAATGAGTTCGCCTGCGGTGGTCAAGGTAGGCAAAGGGGCTGGAAAGGCAGCTTCCTTTGGTTGTCTGATGCCCAAGATGGCTCGTTCGATTGTCGCAAGCACCGCCGCTGTATCGGCCCGTGCACCATCGGTGGAGGCGCCATCTCTACTCGCGAGCATCACCGCATTGAGTGCAATCAGCCTTGCAGCAAAGTATCTATCCTGAGCCGCCGCCGCATCGTCATGAGTTCTTGACCACTTCCACAATGCTGAAACGCCAAACGTCGCGAACATGGCTGCAATCGCAAGGACCGTGTATGCCACCGGGCCGGTCCCGATCTTTGTTGCTTCGTTCAGCTTGTCTGCCGCGTCAGTAATCCTTCCCCCAGCGTTCTGGAGGCGCTTCATCTCTTCCGCCAATCCGGTGAAGGCGGGCGTGAGCTGGTCCACGAGTGCTCTTCTTGCTTCAACCATCGCATCATCTGCGGAAGTGCCTGCCTGAACAACTCGTTCAACTGCTGATGGCTCGTCAGGCTTGGCACGAACGGCAAGTGCCGCCAACTGCGTGATGGACTCGTTGAACTTAAGTAATTGTGCATTAGACTCATACAGCGCATACACCGCCTCCTTGGCAGACCTCATCGTGGTCTCAAGCTGCTTGGCGTTGGTGTACGGTCGTTGGGCGGCGGGAGTTGGATTCTTGGCATCCGCAGGAGTATCGCCGGTGCTGATTGCCTTTTGAAGTGCTTCGATGTCCGCTTTCTTGTCGACCAAGGAGGAAAGTGTGTCCCATTGCACACTCACGTTGCGTTGCCTGTTTCGTTCAAGCTCACGGAACTCTTTGCGAATATCATTAAGAAGCGAAACGACGTCCTTGTTGTCCGCCGTGAACAGTTTCTGCTTGTCCCCAAGGCTGGTTACGGCGGCGTCCGCTCGGGAACTAGCAGATTCAAGCAATTCGTATCGGGTCCGCATCTGATCTTCGCTAGCTCGAACAGTATCTCGAATCTCCTCAAGTTGCTGGAGCGTGCTGCTGGCCGCACCGCGCAGCAGTCGGGGAAGGCCTGCGTAGAGTGATACAACACAGAACAAAGCAGCCACGAGGAAGCCGATTCCAACCCAGAAGCGGTTTCGGGCAGCCTTCGATCGGTTTGCCGAATCGGCCTGAAAGCGGGTGTCGGCCTCTGTAAAGAGTGCGTTAAGTCTTTCCTTCCATGCTCCACGCTCTGCGTCCTGGTAGTGCGACATTTGTTGTCCTTTCCACGCATCCGAGCCTGTTTGGCGAGACCTTTAGCGTGGAACGCCAAACTCGCCGCTCTTGCGGATTGTATGCCCGGTTTAGGCGATGGAAGGGTGAGAGGCCGGTGGTGCGGTGGACTCCCAACCTTTGGAACAACTTCTGCCCGTGTGGATGAATCAGACCGCCAAAGCGAGCAGGCTCCAAGCGGACTCGTCGGCGTCCGTGCGGTCCCCGGCGTTGACGATGGCACCGAACAGGCGGGTGACTGTCCCAACATTTCGGCGGTGACCGGAAGCGTCGTGCTGCTGAGCGCTGAGGACGATCTCGCGGACACGATTCGTCCCCGATGCGCGCCCACGCACGCCGTGGACTGCCTGTCGGAAGGGCACCCGTGCGCCCCGGTGCGTTGGACGCTGGAATGCCCCCGGCGTTCCGCTCCGCGGCCAGGCGGGGCTGGCGTTGGCGTAGGGGCTTGGGCGGGCATCTAGCCCATCGTGGCGGGCGGGCGGGGGCGGAATTATCTCTCAATTTCGGGAACTCGCGCGGTACGCTGTTGTGGCGGGGGTTGCGGAGGCGGTCTCATGGCGCGCTTGCATCCTGGGTTTCTCATTATTGCGTGTCTGGCAGACGCCGCGTCCGCTCGGGCGACGTTTCACGGGCTCGGGGACCTGCCCGGTGGGCTCGTTCAGAGCGGTGCGAGGGCAGTCTCTGCCGACGGGCTCGTCGTCGTCGGCGCAAGTACGTCGTCTAATGGGAGGGAGGCGTTCCGTTGGACTGAGGCTGGCGGCATGGAGGCCCTGGGCGCCTTGTACGCGGAGAATTTCGATAGTGGTGGGCAGGGAGTTTCGGCCGACGGCAGCGTCGTGGTCGGCAACTCGGTCACGCCCAACGGCTCGCAGGCGTTCCGGTGGACCGCGAGTGAAGGGATGATCGGGCTGGGGATGCTGACGGCGGGCTACGGCAGTGATGCAAACGCCTGCTCAGCGGATGGAAACGTCGTCGTCGGTAGGTCGTGGTCGCAACAAGGATTTGTCTTTCGTTGGACGCCTACAACGGGAATGCAGCCGGTCGGCCAGATTGCGCCCGGAGCCCAAGCGATCACCGCTCGCGGGGTTTCCGGCGACGGCGCACGCACCGTCGGGGAAGGGGGCATCGGCAACACGAATGTTGCATACCTCGACGGGGCGCCTGTGCCATCGGCAATCCTGGGTGATGGTGGGGCGCTGGCGATCTCACGGGATGGCCAAGTCGTCGTGGGGTATCGGCCGGGCGGCGGCAATAGCAGCCGCGCATTCCGATGGACTCTCCTCACGGGGATGCAGACTCTCGGTCAATTGCCTGGCGAGGTGGATAGCACCGCAACGGCCTGCTCGGCCGACGGGCGTTTTGTCGTCGGCGGCGTGACCCTTGCCTCCGCGCCGTCGGTTCAGTTGGCCTTTCTTTGGGACGCGGAGCATGGCAAGGAGCTTCTGCCGACCCTCCTCAGTTCGCTGGGCGCTGACCTGACCGGCTGGACGCTAGGTGCCCCGACAGGCATTTCCGGCGACGGCTTTGTCATCGTCGGTACGGGGACCAATCCGGAGGGAAACCAAGAGGGATGGATCGCGCGGTTCGCCCCGGCCTGTGGCGCGGACACGAACGGGGACTACGCCGTCAACTTCCTCGACCTCAACAACGTCCTCGGCACTTACGGCGCGCGCATTGGCGAGGTGCTCTACATCCCGCGAGTCGATCTCAACCACGACGGGGCGATTGATTTCCTCGATCTCAACATGATCCTCAGCTACTTCGGGCAGGGGTGCTAGTAAGCCATCTGCCTCGGGACGGGCTTGGTGTCCGCGCGCAACCCGAGTAGTTAGGGCGGTGATCATCCGGGACCGGGCCGGAGTCGGTCGCTAAGAGAACCCGGAAGGAAGGGACGCTGGTGCGCGCGGGCTGTCTCGCGTCCGCAGATAGACTGTGCGCCACGGCTCCCCAAGGGCGATTCTGCATGGCAAGTGACCCTCAACAGTCCGGTCGACTGACTCCGACTCCAGCAGCCGGGGAGCGGCGCGCGATGACTGGGTACTTACCGCAATATGAGCTTGCAGCCTTGCTCATCTTGGGTCATCTGCGGCGGCGCACTCTTGAGTTCATACGGGTTGGGGATCCAACCGCAGGACGTCTCGATGACGTCGTCATCGGGATTGAGGGAGAGCTACACGCCTACTCGGTGAAGTGGTCCGACTTGCGGGGAAATGTGAGTTTTGGAGAGATTACGAACTCTAAGGCCACAAAGCCTGCCCTGATCAAGCAACTTGCTGACGGTTGGGTTGCTCTGCGCGATGCCACGCCGGATCGGAGAGTGATCGTTCATCTTGCGACTTGCAACATCCCCTCATCCCACGATTCATGCCCCGGGGCAGCAGGTATCCAGAAGTCGTTCGCCGCGTTCTATGAGCAGGCGTGGCGGCCATTTCAAGAGAATGGAGAGATTGGCCCTGATTGGCAATCGACTTGGGACGCACTGCAGACGGCAAGCGGCCTTAATGCCAGCGCGTTCGCAGATTTCGCGCGGCACTGTCGGCTTGATTTCAATCTAACGCTCCCGACTGGGCTGCTCCCGACCTCGCGAGAGGAAAATCACCACATAGGCCAGCTGCGATCCCTGGCGAGCTCGCTGGCCAATCTTGTGCGCGATCCCACTCGGCAAGTCGAGTACTCGCGCGACGAGCTTCTCAAACGATTGGGCTGGGGCGACGTGGGCTCGTTTCGGCACCGGCATGAGTTTCCAACGCCGGACCCATACGAGCCGATCCTCGCTTCGGTTGACGAACTGCGATCCAAGCTCGAAAAGCTGAGCGGCGGATACATTGCAGTGATCGGGAGTCCCGGCTCAGGCAAGTCGACTCTACTGACCCGCACGTTGGAGGATAGCGCGCGAGACTGGCAGCTCGTGAAGTACTACGCGTACGTGCCGGGCTCGACAGACCCAGCGACGTCACGCGGTGAAGCGATCGATTTCTTGCACGATGTAGTCGTGTCCCTGGACAGACTAGGGACGACCCCTATTGGCGAAAGCGAAGGGGTGTTCGACCTGTCCCTACTGCGTGAACGCTTGCACAAGCATCTGCAGCTCTGTGGCGCCGAGTATTCCACAACAAAGCGCGCGACGGTCATTCTCATTGACGGCCTCGACCACATTCCTCGCGAACAGCATCCGGAGCGATCGCTCTTGAGAGAGCTGCCGTACCCCGAGCAGATTCCCGCAGGAGTGTTCCTTGTGCTCGGTACGCAAACCGATTCGTTGGCCGAGTTGCTCCCTGCTGTGAGGCAGAGCATCGGTGAAGCCGGGCGACGAATCGAGATTCAATCGCTGAGCCGAGAAGCTGTAGGGCGACTCATTAGATCATCGTCCTTGCCGGTTCAGCTCAGCGCCGAGCAGCACGAGGAGGTCGCACGTCTTGCGAACGGGCACCCATTGGCGCTGCGGTTGCTGCTGAATCGACTCAAGGCAGCGAGAACTGCTGAAGAGGTCGACTCGGTATTGGAAGACGCGGTAGCCTTTGTCGGCGATCTGGACAAGTACTACTCGACCCACTGGCAATCGATTGAGACGGACGCGGCGCTTACTGAGCTGCTGCTCCTGCTTGCGCGAATGCGCCGCGTCATTGATCTCGGATGGATAGCATCTTGGACCCCAGCATCGACGCTTCGCGAGTTGCGTTCTCGTCTCGGTCACTTCTTTCGCGAAGTGCGTCCTGGCTACTGGCAGTTTTTCCACAACAGCTTCCGGCAATACCTGCTCGCCAAGACGACTCAGGCAGATGGAGCCGCTGCGGGGGTCAACGAGCAAAAGGCACATCGCGAACTCGCCGCGCGCTGCGAGAATAGCGGTCCGCCGCATACGTGGGAGACCGTGTTTCATCTATCCAGCGCGGGCGACTTCGAGCGTGTGCTTGAACTCGCAACGCCAGCGTACTTCCGACAGCAGTTGTCGCAGTTGCGGCCCGTCGTCGATGTGCTTCGCGATGCACGGTACGCCGTGAAGGCGGCTGGGCATCGGCGCGATGTTGCCGCGCTGGTGGAGCGCACACTATTTCTCGCGGAACTTGTCGGTCGCGTTGATGTACTGGACAGTTGGAAAGTTGGTCAGGCGTTGCTCGATGCGGGCAACGTGTCACTCGCCTCGGAGTACCTGCTGGACGGGCCTGAAGTGCGGGTGGGCGAGGTCACGGGGATGAGAGCGGCGCGTCAACTACTGGACCTTGGCCATGAAGTGTTGGCACGTCGGCTATTCGAAGCGTCAGAGCCGCTTGGCGTGCTTCGACCCATGAGCGACGAAGAGCGTGAGCCAGGGCAGGACACGACCGACGTGTTGCGAGAGTGGGCTGATACCGCCCCCTTGTTTCGACCCGTGTCGGAGGTCGTCGCACTCATACGAGGATTTGTTCCGCCTAAGTCGCGCCATGCGCTTTCGGAGGATGCGGATGATGCGCAGACTTGGCGATGCCAGGTGTTGTGTCGCGCCGCGCTGTCGATGCGTCGGCGCGATGAGTCGGAGCGCGCCAATGAACTGGCCAATGCTCTCTTGGAGCTTGAAGGCGATGACCACGACTACACATGCACGTTGGATGTGGGCATGTGGATAGAGAAAGAGGAGGAAGGTGAACGTGGCGAAGCCGACGCGCTCTTGGAAGAGTTGATGCGCCCGGAGAACATCGAGCGCCTCACGGATGCGGAGAAGATCATAGTGGGCAGGGGCGCCGCAGCGCGGCTGGGGAAGCGCGAGTTCGCCAAACAACTGCTTGCTGACGTGGCGCCGCCGTCTGTCGCTCCGTCCGTCTTGTCAGGCAGCCGCAAATTCACGCCGTGTGTGCGGTTCTTTGAGTACTACCGGCTGATGGCGCTGCTGGGTCAGCGGCTCTCCGTGCTAACCATCGTGCCCGATCCCAAGAGCCCGGCTGGGTGGGCGGAAGCGCACTTAAGTCGTGTGCTCATTCAACTCGCGCAACTGTCAGCGGACGCTCGCCTCGGGTGCTTCTGCAGCGGTATGGAGCTGCGGCAGCGTCTCGATCACGCTCTGGGGTTATTTCAACCGTCTTGGCGAGAGACACGGGACTGGCTTGGATGGCACGCCGTGGAGTCATTGCGCAAAGACATACACGAACTTGTAATCAGCGTTGTGCACGAGCATGGGGCCGATGCGGTAGAGACTCTGCGCGATCAGATCGATGGCAAGTGGCAGGCCGACGTATACGCGCGGGCGTGGCCCCCGACTGCCAAGCGAGACGTTGTGCTCGGACTCTGGAGCGCGGGATGCAGCCGCGACTGGGCGAAGGCTCAGCTGCAGGCGATTGCCCACGAGATGCTGGTTGGGCACGATGTGAGCGGACGAATCGACGAGTGCGCCGCCCAAGCGCGAGCGTGGAATGTGTTGGGTGAGCCTGAAGCCGCGATCAAGGAACTTGAAAGGCTCGTGGCAGTCGGCTATGGCGTCGGCTACCGCAAGGACTATCAGTTGGAACATTGGTTGGACTGGCTTGCGATCGCGATATCCGCCGACCGCGCGCTCGTGCCTGAGCGGTTAGCCATCTTTGCGGCTGCGATCGTTGCGACAAACGAGACGACGGAAGGTGTGGCTACCCGCGATGCC
>CAYVSR010000137.1:0-7263 GCA_964453125.1 uncultured Phycisphaeraceae bacterium
GGCAGGTCTGGCACGTGCCGGCCTCGCGTGTCGCCCACTTCGAGGGCGCCACCACGGGCGTCAACGAGCCCGGGCGGCGCCGCCCCGAGTACTGGTACTCCTCCCGACGCAGGTTCTTCCGCAAGCACTACGGCGTCGGAGGGCTGCTCGCGGCGGACACGCTCTGGACCCTCGGCCACGTCTCGCTCAAAGCGCGCCGCGCGTTGCGACTGGGCGGGAGCGACCACGGCTTGCCGCGAAGCGCCCTGCGCGACCTGCTCGTCGGCGACGCGAGGGCGCTGCTCCGGGGCGGCGCGAATTCGTCGGAAGGCGGGGCGGCGTGACTCGCGTGGGCGTGGTGGTGATCGGCCGGAACGAGGGCGAGCGCCTGCGCCGCTGCCTCCGCTCGCTGCACGGGCGCGTGGACCGCATGGTGTACGTCGACTCGGGCTCGACGGACGGCAGCGTGGAGTTCGCCCGCTCGCTGGGCGTCGAGGCGATCTCGCTCGACATGAGCAAGCCGTTCACGATGGCGCGCGGGCGCAACACCGGCTGCGAGCGCCTGCTCGAGTCCGATCAGACAATTGAACTGGTGCAGTTCGTGGACGGCGACTGCGAGGTTGCCCCCGGGTGGGTCGAGCGCGCGGCGGAGGTCCTCGCCTCGCGCCCCGACGCCGCGGCTGTCGCCGGTCGCCGGCGCGAGCGCCACCCGGAAGCCTCGGTCTACAACCGGCTGGCCGACCTCGAGTGGGACGCGCCCGCGGGCGACGTGAGCGCGGTGGGAGGAGACGTGATGCTCCGCGTCGAGGCGCTCAGGCGCGTCGGCCTCTTCGACCCCGCGCTGATCGCGGGCGAGGAGCCGGAACTGTGCTTCCGCCTCCGCGCCGCGGGCTGGAAGATCGTCCGCGTGCCCGACGAGATGACGGCGCACGACGCCGCGATCTTCCGGTTCGGGCAGTGGTGGCGGCGCGCGGTCCGAGGGGGGCACGCGTACGCCGAGGGCGCGTGGATGCACGGGCGCTCGCCCGAGCGATACAAGGTGCGCGAGACGGTGTCGATCGTGCTGTGGGGCGCCGCGCTGCCCTTGGGCGCGCTGGCGCTGGGCGCGGTCACCGGCGGGTGGGGGCTGCTGGCGCTGCTCGCGTACCCCTTGCTGTGGGCGCGCATCGCGCTTCGGCAGCGCGGGCGCGGCCGACCGGTGCGCGACGCGGCGCTGTACGCCCTGTTCGTCCTCGCCGGGAAGTTCGCGCAGCTCCGCGGCGCCTGCGGGTTCTGGTGGTCGCTGCTCTCAAAGAAGCGCGTCGGACTGATCGAGTACAAGGGGCCCGTTCCGGTCGGCGCCCGCACGCCCGGCGGCGCCGCCCGAACCTTCGGCGGCCCGTACACCTCCCGCGGGCCGGACACCCCATGACCGCGACGCCCACAATCCAGTCCCCGCTGCGCGCGGCGGTCATCGGCGCCGGAAAGATCTCCGACGAGCACCTGCGCACGCTCACGAAGTTCGGACGCGCGACGGTCGTCGGCGTGTGCGACCTCTCGCCCGCGATGGCAAAGTTCGCCGCGGGCAGGTGGGGAGCGCCCGCGTGGTTCACCGACTACCGGGCGATGCTCAGCGCGACCTCGCCCCAGGTCGTGCACGTGCTCACACCGCCCCACACGCACATGGCGCTGGTGCGCGACTGCCTCGAGGCCGGGGCGCACGTGATCGTCGAGAAGCCCGCGGCGCCCACGGGGGCGGAACTGGCCGCCATGCTGGCCGACGCGGCGCGCTGCAAGCGGCGCGTGATCGAGAACCACAACTACAAGTTCAACAGCGCGGTGCGGCGCATCGTCTCGCTGGTGCGCGACGGGGCGCTCGGCGAAGTGTGCGAGGTCGAGGCGCGCATGAGCCTGGGCGTCCGCGCCGGCGGGCGGTACGCCGACGAGAACCTGCCCCACCCCAGCCACCGCCTCCCCGCCGGCGTGCTGCACGAGTTCGTGCCCCACCTCGCGTACCTCGCGCTGCTGTTCCTGCCCAGCGTCGACCGCGTGGCGGCGTGCTGGTCGAACCACGGTGGGGGCCCGAACGATCGGCTGTTCCTGTACGACGACCTGGACGCGGTGGTGATCGGCGGAACGACCCACGCGCGCATCCGTTACTCGTGCCGCACCGGCCCCGACTGCTTCACGCTGATTGTGCGCGGCACGAAGGGCTGGGCGGAGACGGACCTCTGGCAGCCGTACCTGCGCCTGAACGTGCCGCGGATGGGCGGCAAGAACCTGAGCCCGCTGGTGAACCACGTCGCTCACGGGCGCGAACTGATCCGCGCCGGGTTCCGCGGCTTCTTCGACAAGGTGATGCAGCGCACGCCGTACGAGGGCCTCGCGGTGTTCCTCGAGGGCGCGTACGCCGCCCTGCAGGACGGCATCGAGGCGCCGGTGACCCCGCGCGACATGGAGCGGACGGCGGCGCTGATCGACGCGATGCTGGCGGAAGGAGCGCGCCGATGAGGCTGCTCGTCACCGGCGCCGCGGGCTTCCTCGGCAAGGCGGTCGTGAACGCCGCGCTTCGTCGCGGGCACGAGGTGCGCGCCGTGGTGCGCCCCGCGACCGACCCCGCGCGCACGCCGTGGGCGAACGACGCGCGAGTCTCCCTCGCACGCCTCGACCTCCGGTCCCGCAAGGGCATCGCCGAGGCGCTCGAGGGGGTGGACGCCGTGGTCCATCTCGCCGCGGCCAAGAGCGGCGACCTCTACGCCCAGATGGGCGGCACGGTGGTGGCAACCGAGAACCTGCTCGGTGCGATGGCGTCCACGAGCGTCCGCCGGCTGGTGGTGACCAGTTCCTTCGCGGTGTACGACTTCAGGCGCATCCCTGCCGGGTCGATCCTGACGGAGGACTCCCCGCTCGAGGCCCGCCCGGCCGACCGCGATGAGTACGCGCAGACCAAGCTGCTGCAGGAGGAACTGGTGCGGGACGCCGCAAGACAGCATGGCATCCTGGCCACGATCATCCGCCCCGGCGCGGTCTACGGCCCCGGGTCGATGTGGACCTTCCGCCTCGGCATGCAGGGCGCGAGAACGTGGGTGCGCATGGGGGCCAACGCGTGCGTGCCCCTGACGCACGTGGACAACTGCGCCGAGGCGATCGTGCTTGGCGCGGAGCGCGCCGACAGCGCCGGGCAGACGTTTAACATCGTGGACGACGAGGCGCCGACGCAGCGCCGCTACACGCGCATGCTGCGACGAGCGACGAAGCCGCGCCCGCGGATGGTGCGCGTGCCGTGGCCGGCGCTGCGCTTCCTCGCGTGGGGCGCGGACGCGTTCAATCGGCGGGCGCTGGGCGGGAGGGCGAAACTGCCGGCGATCCTGGCCCCCGCGAAACTGGCGCAGCGCTGCAAGCCGTTCCGCTACACGAACGAGAAAGCAAAGCGCGGCCTCGGCTGGGCGCCGCGGGTCTCGCTCGAGCAGGGCGTGCGAGAGGGGGCCGGGCGATGATCCACTACATGTCGCCGATCGGGCTCGGCGCGCCCTGGGTGGGCAACGAACTCCGCGAGGTCGAGCGCGCGGGCGTGCCATTCACGCTGCACGCGCTGCGCAACCCGGCCGAGATCCACTTCACCTCCGACTGGGCGCGCCGCCTGCACCGCGAGACGAGGAGCGTGTACCCGCTCCCGCCCCTCGGGTTCGCGCTCTCGGTCGCACTCGCGCCCTTCCTGTTCGGCCCGCGATTCTTTGCCTGCGTCGGGAACGCGCTCACCGGCGAGCGCGAGAGCCTCCGCGCCCGGGCCGCGGCGCTGTGGCACCTCCTGGTCGCGGCGCACTGGGCCCGCTCGCTGCGCGGCCAGACCGTGAGCCACATCCACTCGCAGTGGATCCACTCCGGCGGCACCGTCGCGTGGTACGGCGCCCGCATGCTGGGCGTCCCGTTCTCGTTCACCGGCCACGCCGCCGACCTCTACCGCAACGCCGTGGCGCTCAAGGACAAGGTCCGCGACGCCGCGTTCATCGGCTGCATCTCCGAGTTCCACAAGGACCTGTTCCGCCAGAAGGGCGCGCGCGAGGAGCAGTTGCAGATCGCGTACTGCGGCATCGACGTCTCGCACTTCACGCCCCGCCTGCGCGCGCGCCGCCCGGGCGAGCGCGTCCGCGTGCTGTCGTCGGGCCGCCTCGTCGAAAAGAAGGGGTTCGAGTACCTCATCGACGCCGTCGCCGTCCTCCGCGCCCGCGGCGCTGAGATCGAGTGCGTCATCGGCGGCAGCGGCCCGCTCGAGCGCGACCTTCGCGAGCGCGCCGCCAAGGCCGGCGTGTCTGATCTCGTCACCGTCACCGGCAAGGGCATCGCGCAGGAGGACCTCCCCGCGTTCATGGCCCAGGGCGACATCTACTGCCTCGCGTGCGTCTGGGCGAGCGACGACGACGTCGACGGCCTGCCGCAGATGCTGATGGAGGCGATGGCCTGCGGCCTGCCCGCGGTGTCGACGCGCCTGGTCGGCATCCCCGACCTGATCATTCATGAGGAGACCGGCCTGCTCGTGGAGCAGCGCCAGGTGAAGGAACTCGCCGACGCGCTGGCCCGCCTGATCGCGGACGAGCCGCTGCGCCAGCGCCTCGCCGAGGGCGGCCGGCGCATTGTTGAAGAGAAATTCGACATTCTCACCACGCTCGACGGCCTGATCGATCGGTATCGTCGCCGCCTGGGCATGCCGGTCCCTGTGCGCGCGCCCGCTCCGGGCCGCGCCGCCGGCGCCCGCGCCCCGGCGCAAGGAGCGGTCGCGTGATCATCTCGCAGACGCCATACCGCGTGTCCTTCGCCGGCGGCGGGACGGACCTCCCCGCGTTCTACCGCCACGAGCCCGGCGCCGTGCTCAGCATGGCCGTGCGCAAGCACATGTACGTCACCGTGGGCACGCGTTTCGACAAGTCGATACGCATCGCGTACACGAAGACGGAGTTCGCCGACACGGTGGACGTGGTCGAGCACACGCTGGTGCGCGAGGCGTTGCGCTTCAGCGGCCTCAAGGAGCACCTCGAGATCACGACCATCGGCGACGTGCCCGCGGGCACGGGCATGGGCAGCAGCAGCACGCTCACCGTCGGCCTGCTGCAGGCGATGTACGCCTACACGGGGCGCGTCGTCGGCCCCCAGCGCCTCGCTGAAGAGGCCTGCCGCATCGAGATCGACGTGCTCGGCAAGCCCATCGGCAAGCAGGACCAGTACGCCGCGGCCTACGGCGGGCTCAACTACATCCGGTTCAACCCGGACGGCACGGTGGACGTCGAGCCCTCGCCCTGCCGGCGCGAGACCATTGCCGAACTCGAGAGCCGCTTCATGCTGCTCTACACCGCGCAGACGCGCAGCGCCGACGACATCCTGAAGAAGCAGAGCGAGGGCACCGCGGACAAGATGACCGTGCTGCGCCGCATGCGCGACCTCGCCCAAGAGATGCGCGTCGCCCTCGCCGGCAAGGGCGACGTGGATGAGTTCGGGCGCCAGCTCCACGAGGGGTGGGAACTCAAGCGCTCGCTCGGCTTCGGGATCAGCGGAGCCCAGATCGACGGCTGGTACGAGGGCGCGCGCAAGGCCGGCGCGCAGGGCGGCAAGCTGCTCGGCGCCGGCGGCGGCGGCTTCATGCTGCTCATGGCGCCCCCCGAGCGTCACGAAAGGATCCGCGAGGCGCTCGGGCGCCCGCGAGAGATCGACTGCCGCTTCGACCACCGCGGCAGCCGCGTCGTGTTCATCAGCGATCAGCAATAGACGCCCCCGTCGCACGCGGGGCGAAAGCCGAACGAAGGAGCGATCCAATGTCACACACCATCGTCGGGTCGGCACAGGGATACGCCGACGCCATGATCGACCAGCTCAAGCGCCTCGACTGCGCCGCCATCGAGAAGTACGCCCAGGCGCTTTTCGAGGCCTGGCGCGACGGCCGGCGCGTGTACCTCTTCGGCAACGGGGGCAGCGCCTACACCGCCAGCCACCACGTGATGGACTACCTCAAGACCGCCGCCGTGCAGGGGCGCAAGCGCCTCCAGGCGTTCAGCGTCAACGACAACTTCGGCATCACCACCGCGCTGGGCAACGACATCTCGTTCGACGACACCTTCCGCTACCCCCTCGAGACGTACGCGAAGAAGGGCGACATCGCCGTCGCCATCTCGTGCTCGGGCAACTCGCCCAATGTCGTGAAGGCGGTCGAGTGGGCCAAGGCCAACGGTGTCACCGTGGTCGCCCTCACCGGTTTCAAGGGCGGCAAGATCGGCGCCGCCGCGGACATCCACATCCACGTGCCCAGCGACAACTACGGCGTGATCGAGGACCTGCACATGTCCGTCGGCCACATCGCCGCCCAGATGCTCAAGAACAAGGTGGAGGCCGCGTGAGAGTCCTGATCACCGGCGGCGCCGGGTTCATCGGGTCGCACACCGCCGACGCGCTGCTGCGCGACGGCTGCGACGTGCGCGTGCTCGACAGCCTCGAGCCCCCGGTGCACCCCACGCGCGAGAAGCCGTCCTACCTCGACCCGCGCATCGAGTTCATCAAGGCGGACGTGCGCGACGCCGAGGCGATGCTCGGCGCGCTCAGGGGCGTCGACGCCGTCTACCACCTCGCGGCGTTCCAGGACTACCTGCCCACCTTCAGCCGCTTCTTCGACGTCAACGTCACGTCCACCGCGCTGATCTACGAGATCATCGTGCGCGAGAAGTTGCGGGTGAAGAAGGTCATCGTGGCTTCCAGCCAGGCCACGCTCGGCGAGGGGCTCTACCACGACGCCGATGGCAAGCCCTGCACGCCCGACCAGCGACCCGACGAGCAGCTCGCGAAGGGCGAGTTCGAGGTGCGCGCGCCCAAGGGCCGCACGGGCCCCCTGCGCTGGAGGCCCACCGACGAGACCGTCGCCAATCCCCAGAACTCTTACGGCATGAGCAAGATCGCCGAGGAGCGCGCGGCGATCTATCTCGGCAAGCGTTACTCGATCCCCAGCGTCGCCATGCGATACTCGATCGTGCAGGGGCCGAGGCAATCGTTCTACAACGCGTACTCCGGCGCCTGCCGCGTCTTCTGCCTGTCCTTCCACCAGAAGAAGGACCCGACCATTTACGAAGACGGCCGCCAGGTGCGCGACTACGTGAACATCAAGGACGTGGTCGACGCCAACCTGCTCGTGCTGAAGGACCCGCGCGCCGACTACGAGATGTTCAACGTCGGCGGCGACAAGGCCATCACCGTCTCCGAGTTCGCCTCGATCGTCGCCGACGTGTTCGGCGCGAAGGGGTACGAGCCCCGCGCCAGCGGCAAGTACCG
>CAYVSR010000138.1:0-1876 GCA_964453125.1 uncultured Phycisphaeraceae bacterium
GCGGCGCGCCCTGAGGCGCAGGCCGAGCCCGGCGCGGGCGGACGCGGGTTGGGGGAGGTTGTTGGGGGCGTGAATGTGCGAGCGCGAGGGACGGGCGCATCGAGGCTGCGGGTGTCGGGGGCGCTGCCCCCGACTGCCCCGCAGCGCTGCGCACGTCGGGCGTCAATGCATCGCCGTGGTGGTTTCGGGATGTTCGCTTCCGTTGCCCCTCGCGGGGCGGAATCGATTGAGGCATGCTTTCCACGGTCGCGCGGCGAGACGCCGCGGACCGTGGCAACGATCTGGCGCCCCGCTGGGGCGAAGATGAGTGGCGTCTGCCGTGCGATGAGGCGCGGCCGGGTGGCGACGATGTGCGCCATTGGGGATGCGATGACGTGCGGCTTTGGCCGCCTTTGCTCTGCGAGCGAACGAACTGCTGTTCCTCCATCGATCACGCAAGAATGAGATGAAGGAGCGAAGGGTTCGACGTGAGGCTCGGTCAGCGGCGCATTGACTCGAGCGCTTCGGGGAGGAGGTCGGCGAGTTCGGCGGCGAGCATGCCGCCGGTGGCGCCAGAGTGGCGCTCGGACCAGAGCGCGGCGGCGAGGGCGTGGGCGCGGACGGCGAGGCGGGCGCAGTCGAAGAGCGAGAAAGAGGGTGTGGGCGCGTCGGCGGCGTGGCCCGCGGTGTCAGGAGAGGTGTGCGCGAGGCGCGAGCCTTTGGCGGCGAGGGCGCGGGCGGCTAGGTCGGTGAGGAGGGCGCGGTTGCGGACATCGCGGCGCGGGTGGAGCCAGGCGATGAGCGCCGCGAGCAGGCCGGTGAGCACGTCGCCGCTGCCGGCGGTGGCGAGGGCGGGTGTTGCGGCGCCGGAGTTCTCGCCGTCGTTCACCCAGGTGCGCATGGCGTCGGAGACGACGGCGCGAGCGCCCTTCAGGATGACAATCGCGCCGAGCGTCCGCGCGAGCGCCGCGGCGGCGCCGGGGCGCGTGGCGTCGTTGGTGGGGTCGAGCGAGCCGCCGGGGTCGAGTTCGCCGTGGGCGCCGAGGCCGAGCGAGCGCGCGAGGCGTCGGAACTCGCCGGGGTGGGGCGTGAGCACGGCGGCGGCACGGAAGTCGCGGCGGAGTTCGGGGATGTCCGCGAGGTTGTTGAGGGCGTCTGCGTCGAACACGACGGGGATGCGCTCCTGCTGCGCGGCGCGGAGGCACATGGCGCCGGCGCCCGCGTCGGCCGCGCCGAGGCCGGGGCCGATGGCGAGACAGTCGGCGCTCTCTGTGAGTTCGTCGATCACGCGGGCGCCCTCGTGGGGGAGGATGGCGGCGTGCGCATCGGTGGGGATCGCGAGGCCGGTGGCGCTGGGCGCGATGAGGAGGCCGGTGTCGAGGACGGGCGCGGGCATGACGAGACGCACGAGCCCGGCGCCGGCGCGGAAGGCGGCGATGGCGGAGAGCGCGGGGCCGCCGATCATGCGCGGGCGGAGGGTGGTGTGCGCGGGATGAGCGGTTGAAGACACGGACCCGCTGCGCGGGTCCGTGGCACGGGGAGATTGCGCGGCTGAAGACACGGACCCGCTGCGCGGGTCCGTGGCACGGGGAGAGTGGGCGGTTGAAGACACGGACCCGCTGCGCGGGTCCGTGGCACGGGGAGAGTGCGTGGCTGAAGACACGGACCCGCTGCGCGGGTCCGTGGCACGGGGAGAGGCTGGGGCGTTGGGCTCGGTCGAGCCCGGGTCGGACAGTGAGCCGGCGTCGAACGATCCGGAAGCAATCGTGGAGCCGGCGCTGGCGCCGACGATCGCGACGGTCCCGAAGGTTCCCTTGTGGCCGGAGGGGTCGCGCGCGGGAAGAGTCGGGAATGGGTCGCCGGCGCTCATGCCCGAATGGTAGTGCGATCAGTATTC